>CAIYWO010000081.1 GCA_903929925.1 uncultured beta proteobacterium
CAACCGCGCGGCCTATATGTCGGTGTCGTGACCATAGCAAGTACAGCGGCTATTGCGCAGGCACCTACAACGGATCGAGACGACCTGTATCGAACTATCGAGAGCCTACCCTTACAAGCTGGCTCCGCCGTGGGTAGCGGCATTCTGATTGCCCTGAGTGAACTTATTCCTGGTAGCGGCCTCGACGTACAAAAAATACTGACGGATTCAAATCGCTCCTCTGGGCCGACTGACTCCGGTCAGCCGCTTGACCTCACTCCACGCCCAAAGGCAGCCTTAAGGGTTGCGCCCGGCTCAAACAAATCAGCCGCGCTTGTGTTGATCTCAGACGGACAGAGTAATTTTGGTCCAGACCCTTTGAAGATGGCTCAACTCGCTGCCGATTTTGGGGTACGCATACACACCATAGGAATGGGAACACCGGAGGGTGTTGTGTTGAAAGCTCAAGGCGTTTCAATGCGCGTCAAACTTGATGAGGCCTTACTTAAAAATATTTCGGAACTTACTTTAGGTAATTACTATCGCGCAACAAACGACACAGATCTAACAAATATTTATCAGTCCCTCGCCAAATCGATACGCCTTGAACGACATCAAGTTACCGAGGTGTCCGCTATTTTTCTGGCACTAAGCGTACTCTTTCTACTCACTGCCGCACTGATGTCGATCGACTATCGCGGCCGAATAATCTAGTTAGCTCTCCCACACGACAGTGGAACGCTAACGAACTATTTGACGTCTGAGAGACTCCGATCGCCTCGAGGCAATTGAAGCCATCGAAACTGCATCGCTTCGCAGAGTATCCAAGTGCTTCGACATACAAGTCGCTGCAAGTTCTTGGTTCATATCCAATATCCCGTGCAACACCATTGCGTGCTCTTGAATCGAAATTGCCATGAGACCGGCATGAAATGTCACCTCTTTCCGATACGCTTCCAAGCGATTGCGTAGCCCTACAGTTTGTTCTTGAAGGTGACGATTATGGCTCGCTCCATAAATGCACTCATGAAATTTTGCGTTCGCCACATAAAAAGCATCTGGGTCATCGCGCTCCGCTGCCTCGATACACTCTTGGTGTGCTTGCGTTAAAGCCTGTCGATCTTGAGTATTATGCCGACGCGCAGCTAAACTTGAACACGCAGCCTCAAGAAATCCCATGACTTCAAACATCTCGATTACACGAGCGGTGTCAAGCTGAATAACAAAAGCGCCTTTTCTCGGTTTAATTTCGATCGCACCTCGCGCGGCAAGTTGTCGCAACGCTTCTCGAACAGGCGTGCGAGACGCACCAAAACGGTGACAAAGCCACTCCTCTTCTAGGTGCATGCCCGGTGGAAGTTTTCCGTTGCCAATCTCGAGTGAAAGCGTCTCGACAATAGAGATTGATAACGGCTGCTTAGATCCAGCAGGCTCTCTCAAACCATCAGACTCAGGCATGTCGACCTCAAAGGCGGAAGTGGGTTTAAGCATTATCGCTTCATTCCTTTACGCACCGGTCCGGTGCATTTCTAAAAGTACCTCAAGAAAAACGGACCACTTGTGCTCCGGTAGTGTGCGCTATGCATTTTCATCACAATCAGCAATCAGAACACTGCCGCAATATTTCTCTTGACGTATACATGATATTTGTTAGCGTAGTGGCGTACAACCCCTAGCTTTCCCTGTTCAAAAGGAATTCCCATGTACCAGACACGTCGAAGCTTCATTAAATTAGCTAGCGCCAGCACCGCGATAGCGACTCTCGGTATCTCTGCACCCAGCATCGGTCAAAGTGCAAACAAGATTACTTTTAGCACCTCGTGGTTGCCCGAAGGACCCAACCTTTTTGCCTATGTCGCTCGAGATAAAGGTTTCTGGAAGAGCAATGGTCTTGATGTCACTGTCGCGCGGGGTTCGGGATCAGGTCCAACCGCGCAAGCTGTCGGTGCGAATACCTTTATGTTCGGGATGGGCGCAACGCCAACGGTAATGATCCAGGCTGCGAAGGGACTCCCGATCACCTCTATTGCACAACTAAATTACGATGCACTCATGGGGGTTGGCGTGTTGGCAAATTCGCCTATCAAAGCACCAAAAGATCTCGAAGGAAAAAAACTTGGGGCGAGCGTCGGATCTGGAGAGTATCCATTCTTGCCTCTGTATGCCAAAAAAGCAGGTTTTGATTTCAGCAAAGTAACGCTCGTTCAACTTGACTCAAAAGTTAGGGATAGATCGTTGATTGAAAAACTTGTCGATGGAGTTGCTGCCTTCGGATCAAGCACCATCCCATCACTTGCTTCAAATGGTGTAGATGTACGCTTTATGCTCTTCAAAGCAGCAGGACTTGAGTTTTATGGACAATCATTAATTACTCAAACTGCACGAATTAAAGCTGAACCAGCCATGTGCCAAGCTTTTGTAAATGGTGCAATGCAAGCGATCCAATTTGTCATGACCAATCCCGACGAGGCTTTGGCTATCTTTCTAAAGGCAAACGATGAAGTGGCGATGACCGCATCCGGAAAAAACTATGCACGAATTGGTCTTGGCTTAACCAACTTAACAAATATTGTGCCCGAAGTGACAGACAACGGACTGGGCTGGGCAGACCCTTCAAAAATGAAAAGCCAGGCAGAGATCGTCCTTGAGTTTGCTGCTGGTCAAGGCGCGAAATTGCCGGAGATGAGCGCTTTATTTACAAATCAGTTTGCTGGAAAAATAAAACTTTCAGAGGCACAACTTGCTCAGGCTAAAAAAATGGTTGAGCCATTCCGTAAGTATGTTGCGTAGAGGTGTTGCGTTTAGAAGTGAGATATTTTGAAGCTGATGAGGACGGCCATGCAATACATCTCTGCAACTGATGTAGGGAAAACCTACCTAACCCCCAGTGGCCCCGTCCCGGCGGTCGCTGGGGCGACTTTTAGCGCATCAGAAGGTGAATTTATCTCACTTCTTGGGCCGAGCGGTTGTGGGAAAAGTACTTTACTTATGATGCTTGCCGGTCTGGAAAAACCCACAAGCGGCAGCTTTCATTTGGCGGGGCGTGCTGTGGATGGCCCTAGGAGGGAGACTGGAATTATTTTTCAGGACGCAACGTTACTTCCATGGAAGTCGGTCTTGGAAAATGTCATGTTCCCCATCCAGATATTGAAACTATCAGAGAAGGACTTCATTGATCGAGCGAATGAACTACTCAACCGGGTAGGACTATCCAATTTTTCCGCAAAAAGACCTCATGAATTATCTGGCGGAATGCGACAGCGAGTCGCAATCTGCCGCGCACTGATTCATGATCCCAACATTCTCTTAATGGATGAACCCTTTAGTGCTCTAGATGCAATCACGCGCGATCAAATGAATATCGTCTTGTCAGAACTACTGGAGCGCTATCGCAAGACCGTAATATTTGTCACGCATAGCATCCGTGAAGCGGTCTACTTGTCTGATCGAGTTCTCGTAATGGGTGGCAAGCCGTCCTCAATCATTTCAGACTTAACAATTCCGTTCAAGCGTCCCCGCCAATTTGACATTGAAGAAACTGCCGAATTTGGAGCTTTATGCCGCGAACTACGGCTAACGATAGAGCGCGCGCATCATGGATAAATATAAAAATAAGATGGGAGTAGGAACTGAAACGGGAGCAATCGTAGGCGGTGATCATAAGTCTGAGGCTTTCTCGCGAACAAGTTTGACAGCCAGTGCCAGAAATATTTTTTTACCGTTGCTGCTTGCTATTGGCGTACTAGGGTGCTGGGAGTTGGCAGTACGAATTAGCAATATTCCGCAGGTCATACTCCCCGCTCCAACTGCAATTCTCGAAATCATCTTTGCACAGCACGAAATTTTACTTCGACATGCGATTCCGACTGTGCTGGAGGCTGCGGCAGGCTTTCTTATTGCATGCACACTCGGTATCGCACTTGCGGTTTGGCTAAGCTACTCTCGCCTAGCGCGAGAGGCGCTTTATCCGAATCTTGTATTTTTTCAATTAATACCGAAAATTGCTCTTGCGCCGCTATTCATCATTTGGCTCGGAATCGGCACAGAGTCGCGTTTGGCATTTTCTGTATTCATTAGTTTTTTCCCGATCGTGATTGCTACGACAGCAGGTTTTTCCAATGTAGATCGCAACATGATCAAGTTGTGTAAGTCACTCACCGCGACCGAGTGGCAAACGTTTAAAAGCGTTAAATTCCCAAGCGCTCTCCCTTACATCTTTAGCGGCATGAAAGTTGCAATGACACTTGCCATTATCGGTGTCATCATTGGTGAATTTATCACCGCACAACGCGGACTAGGCTATCTCATTGTATTTGCAACTGCACGAGCGGAAACTGGTGTTGCCATGGCTGCGATCGTGATTCTTTGCGGCGGTGGTCTTTTACTTTATGGCGTTGTAGCACTCGCTGAAAACCTCGCGAATCGTCGTTACGGCGTTCCGCGCGGCTAATAGTTTCAAATCGAATTAATTTAAATCAAAGACACAATCGAGACAATTATATGGACCTTCATCTCAGAGGTAAGTCAGTTCTCATTACAGGCGCATCAAAAGGCATAGGGCTTGCAACTGCCGAGTCCTTTGCTGCTGAAGGCTGTACGCTACATTTGACTGCGCGCTCAGCGGATGCGTTGGAAACGGCCAAGATAAATCTAAGTCAAAAATACAGCGTGACGGTTCACACCCATCCCTTAGATTTATCAAAGTCTGAGAATATTATTGCCTTAGCTAACAAGGCTCCTAACGTCGATATCGTCATCAATAATGCTGGCGAAGTTCCATCTGGACCAATTGAGTCACTATCCGAAGACGATTGGCGCCGTGGTTATGACTTAAAGCTTTTTGGCTACATATTTCTCACCCGTGAAATGTACGCTCGAATGAAGGCTCGGCGTTCAGGCGTCATCATCAATGACATTGGGAACTCTGGCGAAAACTGGGACGCGAACTACATTGCCGGGAGCACAGGAAATGCTGCGCTCATGGCATTCACTAAAGCGCTCGGTGGACAGAGCCTAGATTACGGAGTGCGTGTAGTAGGCGTGAATCCTGGGCCTGTTGAAACCGATCGAATGATAAAGATCAACAAAAGACGTGCCTTGGATCTGTGGGGCGATGAAACTCGCCACGTCGAGCTGCGTGCAAAATACCCCGGTGGACGTCCAGCGAGCTCGCAAGAGGTGGCTGATTTGATGGTCTTTTTAGCATCACCTCGTGCCGCCTACATTACGGGAAGTATCGTAACCATTGATGGCGGTATCTCGGCTCGAGGGTCCATCATTAAGGAAAGCGCATTTGGTTCTCCTTGAGAGAAATTCCTTGTCAGATCCGTCGTCGTGCAACAAACAATCTTTAATTAAAGAGGCAAAAATATGAGCTGGGCTAGCACATCAGACAATATTCGTCTGTATTACGAAGAGGCAGGTTCTGGAACTCCTATCGTATTTGTTCATGAGTTTGGCGGCGATTGGCGGAGCTGGGAGCCTCAGATGCGAAGCTTTTCTCGCCGGCATCGCTGTATTACATTCTCTGCGAGAGGTTTTAAACCCTCTGATATCCCTCAAGATGTAAAAGCATATTCTCAGAGACAAGCTGTTCATGACATTCTGTCTGTCATGGATGCAGCAAAAATCGAGCGTGCTCATATTGTTGGTCTATCAATGGGAGGCTTCGCCACCTTGCATTTCGGATTAGTCGCTCCACAACGCGCACTATCGCTCACTGTTGCCGGTGCAGGCTATGGTGCAGAGAAACACACAGAAGAGTATTTTCGTAATCTTTCGCGAGAAGTTGCCAATCAGTTTGCCACGCTAGGAAGCGAGACGTTCGCTAAAACCTATTCACTCGGCGCGTCTAGAGTGCAATACCAGAACAAAGATCCAAGAGGCTGGCAAGAGTTTGCTATTCAACTCGGAGAGCACGATAGTACCGGCTGTGCAAATACGATGCGTGGTGTTCAAGCAGAACGCCCCTCTATCTATGACCTAGAGGCAGAACTTAAAAAGATGACTGTGCCAACGTTAATTATGGTCGGAGACGAAGATGATCACTGCCTTGCGCCGGGCATTTTCATGAAAAAAACAATCCCAACTAGCGGTTTGATCGTCATGCCTAAAACTGGTCACACGTTAAATCTGGAAGAGCCGGAGCGCTTTAACCGTGATCTGAGTGAGTTTATAGACACTGTTGAAGCGGGTCGATGGTTGGCGAGAGATCCTCGTGCTATTGGCTCAGAAATTATGAAAACATCATAATTTTGGATCTTTTGTTGCAACGTCTGGGTGAACTACCACTTCTCAACGCCTGGACGTAAATCCAGTTCAAACGTCCAGGCATCGGGCGTCTGCTCGTGCAGCCACAAATACGCGCGGGCAATACTATCCGGATCAAGCAACCCTTGTGGGCCAAGCGCAGCAACGCGCTCAGGCTGAGTCGTACGCACGCGCTCTGAGTCAATCACACCATCCACCACCACATGTGCAATATGCAAGCCTTGTGGGCCAAACTCACGTGCCATGCTTTGGGCAAGTGCACGCAGAGCAGCTTTACCGCCTGCAAACGCGCTAAACCCCACGCCACCTCGCAGACTGGCAGTCGCCCCAGTAAATAACACCGTGCCACGCTTTCTCGGCAACATGCTTCGCGCGGCTTCTCGACCAACTAAGAAGCCCGCCATGGCGCACATTTCCCAGGTCTTGAAGTACTTCTCAGCCGTCATCTCTAAAAGCGGAAACCGCACATTTCCACCGACATTAAAAATCACGACGTCAATCGTGCCGACTTCAAGCTCGACTTTGTTAAACAGTTTAATGACCTGGTCTTCACGGCGTGCATCAAGCACATAGGAGTGCGCAAGACCGCCGTCGTCCTCGATTTCGCTCACTAACCTGCTATTCGCATCAGGTGTACGACGGGTCACGCAAACGATATAGCCTGCTTTGGCGAATCGACGGGCAAGCGCGGAACCTGTCCCGTCCCCTGCCCCTACAATCAAACAAACTTTTTGCGCAGTTGTCATGCTGTGCGAATCCTTCAGGTTAAGCACGCGCTGTGGGACGGGCAACGACCGAGGTGTACCAACGGGTCAGCTCTTTGAGTTCGGGTGGGATCTTAGTGCCCGTCACTTTCCCCACCAAAAACCCACATTGCGCCACGATGTCTGCAATGCTGTATTGATCTCCGGCGATAAACTCGCGACCCGCAAGCTCACGGTCGAGCCAAGCAAAAGAGTCATAGGCCCGATTACGAGCATGTTCACCGCAAAGAGGCTCTTGCGGAATCCGCCCTACCCAGTATTGCCCTGTATGTTGAAACGCTGTCACGATGGGGGCTACGATTTCAAACTCCATACGTCGCATCCACATCTCGATCTGCGCTTTCTCAAGCGGTGTACTGCCAAATAAGGGGCGCTCGGGGTGCAGCGCCTCAAAGTAACGACAGATCGCGATCGATTCCGTCAGCAAGCTGCCGTCATCGAGTTCGAGCACTGGCGTTTTACCCAGCGAATTCAACTTCAGAAAGGCTGGAGATAGGTTTTCACGATTCAGTCCGTCAACTTGCTTCATTGGGACAGTAATACCCTTCTCAGCCAAAAAGATCCGCACGCGACGCGGATTCATTGCTGTGGTCATGTCATAGAGAATCATGTGCTGTCCCTTTACGATTTTAGTTATGAACTAATACGCTGGACTGCGCTCTCAGCGCTTAGTTCCAAACACTCATTATGCTTGAAACAAATGTCCACAAAGGACATGTTCAAAGAAATCGTTTTTTCGTGCTAAAACCTTGAGTTGCCGCCAAAAAACAGGAGGTCTTATGACCCGCAATTTCTCGCTACGAGCACTAGCTATATGCGCTGCAACATTTCTTGCCTCAGCAATGACTACAAGTGCGCTTGCGCAGCAAGTCTTGCGTGTCACCACAATACCCGAAGAGGCCGCAACAGAGCAGGTTCGTAAATTCGGCCCTTTAACAAAATACCTCGAACGCACCCAAGGCATGAAAGTTGAGTTCGTGCCAGTCAATGACTATCCAGCCGCAGTCGAAGCTTTGGTTAATAAGCAGGTCGACCTAGTTTGGTTTGGTGGGTTTACACACGTTCAGGCACAAATTCGTTCCGGTGGAAAAATTATCCCGATCGCCCAGCGCGAAGAAGACACAAAGTTTCGCTCAGTATTTATTGCCCAGAAGAACTCCGGCATCACGAAGCTTGCTGATCTAAAGGGAAAGCAGTTCAGCTTTGGCTCTCAATCCAGTACGTCGGGTAGCTTGATGCCTCGGGCCTTTTTGCTTGAGGCAGGAATCGATCCAGAACGTGACTTCAAACGTGTCGCCTACTCCGGTGCACACGATGCGACAATCGCCTCAGTCGTCAGCGGTCGTGTCGATGGTGCTGCACTTGACATCACGGTATGGAATAAGTTTGTCGCCGAAAAGAAAGTCGACACAAGCAAAGTTGATGTGTTTTATACAACTCCACCCTACTTCAATTACAACTGGTCTGTTCATGCCGATATGCCTGCGGCCCAGCGCGAAAAGATCAAGGCTGCCTTATTGGCCTTAAGCATGGACAATGCAGAAGGCAAAGAAATTCTCACGTTGAACCGAGCCACTCGGTACATTGCGACCTCGCCTGAGAACTACAAAGGACTTGAGACTGCCGGACGCAGTGCAGGGCTGATCAAATAGGACGCTGGACTTTCATAAAGCGTTTTTAGGTCACAGATGCGTGTCAGACTCAATCATGTAGCAGGGCATCATCCCGCCGCCGAGCGGGATAGTTTGCCCGCTGTCCGCAACCTGAGCATCACGATAGAGCCCGGTGAGCAGGTTGCAGTCATCGGTCCTTCCGGAGCAGGAAAGACCACATTCCTGCAGGTCATCTGCGCTGCGATAAAGCCTAGTGCTGGTGAGGTATTGCTCGATGATATGGACATTTGGTCTTTATCCACGAGGCAACTACAACAAGTTCGCGGGCAATTAATCTGTGCGCCACAGGTCCCGCCCTTACCCCCACGGCAGCGCGTGATCACCTCTTTAATCGCTGGGGCACTTCCAGCGATGTCCTTGATGCAAAGCCTGATGAACCTGATTTACCCTCTAAAAACCTCAGAGGCTTATCAAGCATTACAAGCATTTGATGTGCAGGATAAGCTTTGGAATCGTGTCGATCGCCTTTCAGGCGGCGAACGCCAGCGCGTTGGTTTGGCGCGCGTCTTGATGTCGCCCGCTTCGCTTTGGTTAATTGACGAACCACTTTCTGCTCTCGACCCAACACGGGCTGAGCAGGCAATCAACTCGTTACTCGACAACGCAACAGCAAGAGGAGCAACGCTGGTTGCAACATTGCACCAAGTCGATGTTGCGACATCGAAGTTTTCTCGCGTTATTGGCTTGCGTGATGGGACCGTAGCATTTGATCTGCCGGCATCTCAGGTCACAACGAGTGAGCTGACAAAGCTTTACGCTCAACATGAGCACGAACTAAGCAATCTTCATGCACATCGCGACACGCTCTCCCAACTTGCGTGACCCTGCGTGGCTTGGCCGCGTTTTTTGGGCGATGGCAGCCTTAGTTCTACTCGTGCCTGCCCTTGTCGCAACAGAATTCAAGCCTTGGATATTTTTTGATTCTGACAATCTGAAAGT
Source organism: uncultured beta proteobacterium (assembly GCA_903929925.1). Taxonomy (GTDB): domain Bacteria; phylum Pseudomonadota; class Gammaproteobacteria; order Burkholderiales; family Burkholderiaceae_B; genus Zwartia. The sequence continues at coordinate 9,626 of CAIYWO010000081.1, forward strand.
CAGCATGCGTTTTTTGGCGGATTTTTTCCCGCCTGCGATCGGCGCAGAGTTTCTTTTACTTGTTCTTAAAGAAGCGTGGCGCACAGTTGCGATCGCGACAGCAGGCTTGACGCTCGCGATCATTCTAGCGATACCGTTGACAATCATCTCGACACGAGTGCTCTCTATCTCCGCACTTTCTGGCCGCATGCATACGCTTCCCTTTTGCGTTCGTCAGGTTATTCGCTGGCTACTCATTTTCTTACGCAGTATTCCTGAACTCATTTGGGCTCTGGTATTTGTTCGAGTCGTTGGCTTAGGACCTGCCGCAGGCGTCTTAGCCATTGGTCTTACCTACGCTGGCATGCTCGGGAAAGTATACGCAGAGATACTTGAAAGCGGTGATACGCACAGCACTGTATCAATATTAAGAAATGGGGGCTCTAGACTCCAAGCCTTCTTCTTTGGTCTTCTGCCACAAAACTCCTCTGAGCTAACAAGTTACACGGTTTACCGCTGGGAGTGTGCGATTCGCTCATCCACAGTTTTAGGATTTGTTGGTGCCGGTGGCTTAGGCCAACAAATGGATAACTCCATGAAAATGTTTAATGGCGGTGAGGTGGCTACGCTTTTGATCGTATTTATGCTGCTTGTGGGACTTTCGGATTTGCTGAGTAGTTTTCTAAGGAAACTGATGCAATGACGAGCCCTAAGCTACCTGCATTTGCCCGACCACGTTCGTCGTCGCAATGGAAGAACCCTACTTTCTGGGTACTCATTAGTATCGTCATCGTGATTGTCTTAAGTTTCTGGACACTCGACTTACAGTTAGCGCGAATGCTGTCCGTAGATAGCGCTGTCCGGATGGGTAAGTTTTTAGGTGAACTGCTATCGCCTAATCTTGACCCGAAGTTTTTATCAAAATTAGTCGTAGCGAGCCTTGAGACCCTAGCCATGTCGGCCCTAGGATCTCTGATTGCAGCATTCCTCGGGCTCTTGCTTGCGTTACCAGCAAGCAAAGCAATTGACGGCACAAAGTCACGTTGGTATTTCATTACCCGCTTGATTTTGAATGCCTTGCGTTCTATCCCTGAGTTAGTCTGGGCTGCGTTGCTTTTAATCTCCGCCGGCTTAGGACCCTTTGTGGGAACACTTGCTTTAGCTTTTCACACCACAGGCGTCTTGGGACGACTCTTTGCAGAATCCATAGAAAATGCTCCACAAGGTGCAGCCCAGGCATTACGCATACAAGGTGTGAATGAGGGGCGCATTTTTATCTTTGCCACGCTTCCAACCGTGCTGCCCCAATTAATTTCCTATTCTCTCTACCGCTGGGAAAACAATATTCGTGCTGCAGCGATACTAGGTGTTGTCGGCGGCGGTGGGCTAGGCCAAATGCTGTCGTTCCATATGGGTTTATTTCAGATGCGCGAAACCAGCAGCATCCTGATTGCCATGATCATTTTGGTTGTACTTGTTGACGCCCTATCCTACGTCGCCCGCCGGCTCATGTCGCGATAGCACGAATAGCTAAGGCAGCTTCAGTCACTTTTTCTGCGGTAATTCCAAAGTGCTCATACAGTGCATCTACAGGTCCCGACAAGCCGTAGTCATTCATACCCACAAACCCACCGTTATGACCTAGGTAGCGTTCCCACCCAAGTTTCACTGCAGCTTCGATCGCCACAGTCGTGGTACCAGGGCACAAAACCTCTGCGCGATAGGATGCTTGCTGACGATCAAAGAGCTCCCAGCAAGGCATAGAGATCACCGCCGTCGACAGACCTAAAGCTTCAAGCTGCTCACGTGCCTTTAAGGCAATAGCCACTTCGGAGCCCGTGGCAAGCAAGGTAATTTGACGAGGCATGGTGTTGCCTTCCACTAGTACGTAAGCACCTCGCGCGGAGAGGTTATCGTGCCCAGAAGACCTGCGCACGTGTGGAAGCGCTTGCCTGGAAAAAATTAATGAAACTGGACCTTGCTTGTGATTGAGTGCGGTGTCCCAGCACTCGACGGCTTCTACCGCATCCGCGGGACGCATCACCAACATATGGGGCATCGCACGCAGTGACGCTAAAATTTCAACGGGTTGATGCGTGGGGCCATTTTTTCCGATACCAATTGAGTCATGGCTAAATACAAATTTAACAGGCAATTTCATCAGGGCGGCATTGCGCAGTGCGGGACGCATGTAGTCGGAGAAAGCCAAGTACGTGACACTCACAGGTATAGCACCGCCATGCGCTGCAATCCCATTGCACATCGACCCCATCAAGTGCTCTCGTACACCGCAATGAATATACGCACCACCTTGCTTTGAAACACTGAACGCATCCAAGCGCTTTTTATGATCGGTCGGCGCCTCTAGATCGGCGCACGCCACAATCCGCTCAGGCAAATGATCGGTCAGACAATCATTAATTGCTGCAGATAAATTGATACCTCCCCGTGGAGGCTCAGAAAGCAGTTTGTCTTTTAAAAGCAGCAGTTCAGCCTCGAGCGTGTTTGGCAGATCCCCTCGCATGACGCGCTCAAACTCCGCTCTCTTTTCCGCAGAAAGCGCTCCAACACGCGCACGCCATTTTGCGCGACTCGACTGACCTGGGATCGGACTCGCCCTCCACGCGTTCAAGGTCGGCGCAGGAATTTCAAATGCCGGATGAGACCAATTCAAATCCTTGCGCATCTGCTCAGAATCTGCCTCAAAAAGCTTCGCGCTATGCCCGCCGCGCTGCCCCTGAAGTCTTGCAAGACCCTTTGCGATGGTAGTGCGTGCCAAAATGATGGAAGGACGCGCATCTTCGCGGGCAGCTGACAGACACGCAGAAATCGCTGCAAAATCATGCCCATCCACTCGTTGAACGTGCCACTGGGCTACTTCAAAACGTTTGGCAACATCCTCGCTGATTGATAACTCCGTGCTTCCGTCATCCGTGATCGCGTTGTCGTCCATCAGCAGAATCAAGCGGCCCAGCCCAAGATGGCCCGCCAGACTGATCATTTCCTGACCAACACCCTCTTGTAAGCAGCCGTCACCAACAAAAGCGTAGGTGTAGTGATTCACGAGCTCGCTACCAAAACGTGCGCGTAAAAAGGCTTCACAGACAGCCATGCCCATCGCATTGGCGATACCTTGACCGAGCTGGCCAGTTGTGACTTCGATTCCGGCATCGGGATCTAATTCAGGGTGCCCTGCACAATGGGATCCGAGTTCACGAAACGACTTGATTTGCTCAAGCGTTATTTTCTTGTATCCCGTCAAATAAAGAAGGGAGTACAACAACATCGAGCCATGACCATTGGACAGGACTACTCGATCACGATCCCACCAAGTCGGACACTCGGGATCATGCTTGAGATGATTTAGATACAGCGCAGTTGCAATTTCCGCCATCCCAAGAGGCACACCCTGGTGCCCCTCCCCGGCGCGAACAATCGCATCAACAGACAGAAATCGAATAGCGTTCGCGAGGGTTTGCGGAGAAGACGGAATAGTCATGTGGCTAGTCTAGGCAAGTTATTAATGAATCAACATGCCACCGTTAACATCCAAGGTAATGCCTGTGCAGTATTTTGATAAGTCACTGGCTAGAAAAACGACGCAGCCAGCGACATCATTTGGTTCACCGATACGATTCATCGGAATGTTAGACAAAATGTCAGACATGCGATCCGCTGGAATCAGCCCTTTATTGATATCAGTCTCGATGAGCCCGGGCGTAATGCAATTCACGCGAATGTTATCAATGCCACACTCACGAGCCATTGCGCGCGCAAGGCCCAACACCCCAGCCTTCGCTGCAGAGTAATGGGGTCCACCTAGAATCCCACCACCGCGCTGCGCAGAGACCGATGAAGTGCAAATAATTGAACCCTGCTTGCGTGCGCGCATGTGCGGCAAAACCGCTTGAGACATATAAAGCGCGCCACGCAAGCTCACATCCAAGACAGCCTCATAGTCAGCCGCGCTGATCTCCATCGTCTTGCGAGGTTGGGTAATGCCAGCGTTATTAAACAAAATATCAATCTGGCCCATTTGCGCCATAACTGCCTTAACAGCCGCTTCGCAAGAAACCTTGTTCGTGACATCGGCGACAACGCCCATGTGTTGCTGGCCCAACGTTGCGGCCACAGAGGCTGGCTGCGCTTTTTCAAGGTCAAGAATTACAACTTTTGCGCCCTGTGCGGCCATCATTCGGGCAGACGCGAAGCCCAGTCCGTTGACCCCTGCACCGCCAGTAATTAGCGCAACTTTATCTTTTAACAACATGTTGAATGTCTCCGTCAAATCCGTATTAGTAAATGAGAAACTGGGTTGAGATGCCTCAGTACATCGTTAACGCAGGAAAATATGTCATCAGAGTGAGCACAATGAGCGCCACAAGGTAGAAAGGCCAAAGCTCTTTTACAATCGCTCCGATCGATTCCCTAGAAATCGCCGCCGCGACAAACAGTGTCGTCCCAACAGGTGGAGTGAACAGGCCGATACTCAGATTGACCGCCATCATGATCCCGAGCTGAATCAAGTCCAAACCGATGGCGTTACCAATCGCCACGAACGTTGGCCCGAGCAGCAATATCGCTGCCGGCAAGTCCAGAAACATACCCACTACGAGCATGATGATGTTCAACATCAGCAGGATGACGAGAGGATTCTTAAGGGTTTCCAGAGCCCACTCAGCCACGGCTTTGGGCACGGCCTCAACCGTCAGAACATAGCCAACAATATTTGAAGCTGAAATCACCAACATGACAACGCCAGTGGTAACTGCTGTGTGGACTAAGGCATCAAACAAGCGCTTTAAATTGACGTCACGATAAATCACTAGGCTGACTACTAGCCCGTAAAACACCGCCATCACACTTACCTCGGTCGGCGTCGCGATACCTGCTCTTAACAAGAAAACGATGAAGAGCGGCATTAATAATGCTGGCAACGCATAAAAAGTAATTTTCAAAAACTCAACAGCTGTAACTTTATTGAGGAGTCTAGGAAAATTTCTAATCCGGCCAGACAGATAGCACACCAACATAAAACCAAAGCAAAGCATCAGACCAGGAACCACACCCGCTAAAAATAGTGAGGCAATGGACTGATCCGATACAGTTGCGTAAATAATTAAAGGGATTGACGGCGGAATCAACCCAGCGATCACTGAAGACGACGCAATAGCTGCTGCCGCAAACGGTCCGGGATATCCTTCTTTCTTTTGCCATGGAATCAACATCGAGCCGAGTGCCGACGCTTCTGCGACAGCAGAACCGGACACTCCACCGAAGATCGTTGAGCCCACCACGCTGACTTGCGCCAAACCACCATGCATGCGCCCAACCAACGCCGTCGCAAACTCAATCAGTTTTTTCCCTAGGGTACCGCCCATCATCAAATTTCCGGACAGTACAAAAAATGGAATTGCTAAAAGAGGAAAACTTTGTGAGGGTTGAAAAATTTTGACCACAATTGTCGCACTGGGCATCGCACCAACAGTGATTGCAGCGATGCCGGAGCTGACAACTAAAGCATACCCAACCGGAAACGCCAGAACGAGCAGCACTAAAAAAATACCGAGCATTAGGAAAGTCATACACTATCCTCCGGAGCGGGCGCACGCACTAACAAGGGATCATCTGCCAAAAGCAGACGGAAGAAAGTAGTAAGCCCCGTGAGGCCCAATGCCACAAAACCAACGATGATTGACAGGTATGCCCACTTCGCCGAGATCTTTGTGACGGGATACACCTCGGAACCTGTGATTTCGATCACGAATAAGCCGACCTGCGCAAGATAAAAGAAAGTAAAAATAATGACCAACTGAAGCGCCATCATGACTACTCGATTTACATTTTTGCTAAGAAATGCCCGAATCGTTTCTACGGCGATGTGCTTACCGTATTGAGCTGCAAGCACGATCCCGCTCATCATTAGCCAAGGAAAAAGAAGGCTTGGAATTTCAGTGGGCCAACCCATTCCTTGGTTAGTGACGTACCTCACAACAACTTCCGCCATGAGCGAGACAAACATCACAACTAGCGTGGTCACAGCAATGATCTTGCTGCTTACCTCGATCGTCAGATCGATGATGTTAATTAGCGAATTGACTAGATAATTTGCTCGAGCGCTCATGGCTACCCCTTCAGGTCGATTATGGCTTAGCGGCTTCTTTGACCATCGCATCCACTAGGTCTGGAAACGTCTTGCGCCATTTGTCGTACACAGGCTTTGTCGCAGCAATGAACGGAGCTTGATCCACAGTGTTAATTGTGACGCCAGCAGCGGCCAATTTACCTTTCAAGTCTGCATCGGCCGCAAGAGAAAGATCGCGGTTTAATTTAGCAGCCTCTTTCGCAGCGTCCCTCACTGCTTGCTGATCTTGCTTAGACAATTTCGCCCATTCGACTTTACTGGCGAAGAGCGGCGTTGCTTCATACTTATGGCCAGTCAGAGAAATGAACTTCTGCACTTCAAACAGCTTGGACGAATAAATATTCACCAGCGGATTCTCTTGACCATCGAACACGCCCTGCTGCAACGCAATATAGAGCTCCGAGAATGCTAATGGAGCTGGATTGGCGCCAAGCGCATTAAAGATATCCAAAGTAATTGGATCAGGTGGGGTGCGGATTTTGATCCCTTTCAAATCTTCTGGCTTGCTAATGGCACGCTTGTTATTGCTTGTGTGACGAATACCGTTATCCCACATCGCAAGAAGAACCAAGCCCTTTTTATCTGCAGCATCAGCTAATTGTTTGCCGATCGGACCATCGACAACTTTATAAGCGTGTGGTAGATCTCTAAACAGGAACGGCAAGCCCAGGACTGCGAATTCAGGTACTGCACCCGATGTTGCACCCTGCGAGTTAGCACTGAACCCCAACGTACCCAAACGGAGGTTCGTAATGGACTCAGCGTCGTCTCCAAACTGAGCATTACCGCCTACGTTGATCTTGACACGCCCGTTTGTTTTCTGTGCAACTAGCTCCGCAAACTTGTCAGATGCAACAGCTTTCGGGTTACCTGGCGCTGCGTTATGAGATAGACGGAATACAGTCTGAGCAGAGACTGCGGATACCGATAGCGCTAAACCTGCAATAGCGGCGACGAGAAGTTTCTTCATATTGTGTCTCCAAAAGTGTTTTAGTTATTACCTACACTGACCATACCGGCTCAGTACAAAACAAGGATTAATGCGTTTAAGACAAATGTGTCTAAGACCTACTCCTTTCCCCTCCTACTTAAAGTTCATTTTTAATACGATGCGACATTACTTCAGTTGAAATTCCATAACGATCATGCAAGGTCGGTAGAGCACCTGCATCCAAAAAGGCATCTGGCAAAGCAATTGGCAAAAACTTTGGCGCCAAACGCGAACGCAACAACAGACTTGCGATAGATTCCCCTAAGCCGCCAACCGTCGAATGGTTTTCGGCAACAACCACTAACCGGTCTGCGCGCTTAACTTCTCGCAGAATGGTCTCTTCATCTAACGGCTTGATAGTTGGCACATGTAAGACACTGACGCCGATACTGTCCTTTTGCAATTGTTCTGCAACCTCAAGGGCTCGCATCGTCATAATCCCAGAGGAAATAATCAGCACCTCTCTGCCTTCACGCAAGAGTTTTGCCTTTCCCAATTCGAACTGATAGCCGTACTCATCCAACACCAGCGGTACGTTGCCTCGAAGTAGGCGCATGTAGACCGGTCCGTTATACGCAGCTATCGCAGGGACGGCTTGCTCTATGTCTAACGCATCACAAGGATCAATGATGGTCAGGCCTGGAATCGCACGCATCATCGCCAAATCGTCTGTCGCTTGATGGCTGGGTCCATAGCCCGTCGTCAGGCCTGGTAGCGCACCACAAATCTTAACGTTGAGATTTTCCTCACAAATCACTTGGTGTATGAAATCGTAAGCCCGTCGCGTCGCGAATACTGCATAGCTTGTGGCAAAAGGAGTGAGCCCCGTTTTTGCCATACCACCTGCGGCAGCCAGCAACAACTGTTCAGCCATCCCCATCTGGAAAAACCGCTCTGGATAAGCCTGAGCAAAGATATGCAAGTCTGTGTACTTGCTGAGGTCTGCTGTCATCCCCACAATATCTGGGCGACTCTCGCCAAGCGCTGCAAGTGCTTTACCGAAGGGTGCCGCACGCACGCGCTGTCCTTCAGATGCGATAGAGGCAATCATTGCCGAAGTGGTCAGCCGAGGTTTAGCTGGTGCGTTCATGCGCGCTCTCCACTTCCATAAGTTGAATCCAAAATTTCTAGCGCTTGTTGCCACTCAGGCGGATCAACACGGATAAAGTGATTTTTTTCACGCGCCTCTAAAAACGGGACGCCTTTGCCCATCAGCGTGTCACAAATGATGACGCGGGGTTTCTTTTCTGTCACAGAGCGGGCCACATCAAACGCGTCACGCACGGCATACAGGTCATTACCGTCGACTCGCTGCACATGCCAGCCAAACGACTGCCACTTATCAACTAAGGGCTCAAATCCCATCACCTTCGAAGACGCACCATCCGCTTGCTGATTGTTGATATCAACTAAACAGATCAGATTTGAGAGCTGGTGGTGGCTCGCGCCCATCGCCGCTTCCCAGGTCGCACCCTCGTCTAACTCGCCGTCTGACATCGAGTTGTAGACGAAGGCATCAATTTTTTGATGACGCAACCCAAGGGCCACGCCGACTGCAATCGCCAAACCTTGCCCTAGAGAGCCGCCCGACATCTCCATCCCTGGCGTATAGGACGCCATGCCAGACATCGGCAACCGACTATCGTCGCCACCGTAGGTTTCCATTTCCTCTTTAGGTATGACGCCAGCTTCGAGTAACGCTGCGTAATGCGCAATCGCGTAGTGGCCGTGCGAGAGTAGAAATCGATCGCGCTGCACCCACTCAGGATCCTCGGGCTTGAAATTCATGGCATGGCAATAAGCCACAGCCAGTACATCGGCATAGCCTAAGGCCTGGCCAACATACCCTTGGCCTTGAATCTCACCCATCTGAACCGAGTAGCGCCGGATACGGTAGGCGCTCTGCGCCAACGCGCGATCGGTTGGTTTTTGTTTCATGACTGTCTCCGTGCATGTGCCTGAGTTTTCTCAGTGCCAGCGTGTTGTTGAGAAATACTAGCAACTTGACAGAACGAAAACAAATGAATAATTTAGCCATATAGATGAATTAAATTCATGTAAAAAGAGAATAATGAGAAAGATCCCCCCGCTAAAGTCCGTGCAAGCGTTTGAGGCCGCCTCGCGGTTAGGATCGTTCGTGGCGGCTGCTACTGAACTGCACCTAACCCCATCGGCCATCAGTCACCAAGTACGGATGCTTGAGCAGCGCCTGGGAATTGCGCTATTTCACCGAACCCATCGAAGCGTTGAACTTACTGACATTGGACGCCGCTATGCCGAGTCCGTGTCCGAAGCCTTCAGCCTGATCGAAGCCAGTACCCGCAGCATTGAGCGTGCGGGCAAAAGCGATATCTTGACGATTCATAGCGTGCCGAGCATCGCTGCTCAATGGCTCATGCCTCGCCTATCCCGGTTTTCTGCGATGCATGCAGACATCGATGTAAGACTCAACGCATCGTCTGCGCCTGTTGACCTTGCTGCAGGAGAGGCTGATTTTGATATTCGCTACGGAAACTTTTTTCCAGATGCTGGTGTGATGGTCGAACCCTTTCCTGCTGAAAGAATCGTGGTGAATTGCTCAACCTCGATGCTTCCAGGGCGGCGTTTACCAAAAAAAGGCTTCACCTTAACGGGGAAAACCTTGATCCACACCGAGGTGAACAGATATACATGGAGAGACTGGTTCAAGGACCACTCTGAACACAGCATTGATCTTGAAAGAGGGCCCCGCTTCGATCGTTCCTTTATGGCGATCAACTGCGCAGTGGATGGCCTAGGCATTGCACTAGAAAGCACTTTGCTGATCGAGCGAGAGCTAGAAAGTAAAAAACTAGTTCTGCCTTTGGGCTTAGTTGGACCACAAATCGTATGCCATCAACTGACCTACCTCAAATCGAAAGGGCACATCCAAAAAATGAAAGCCTTCCGAAAATGGCTATTTGAAGAGCTAAACCAATCGATGACCAAGCTAGGTTAGTGCAGTGCAGTAGTTATGGCACCGCGCTAACCAAATATTTCAAAATAGAAATACGCCTTTACCTGAAGTTTGTTTATCAAACAATTGATAGGCCTGTGCAGCATCGTTAAATCCCCAGCGATGTGTAAAGAGCGCATCGACATCGATCCCACGCTCAGCAACAAACCGCGCGCAGTCCCCTTGCCCAACGGTTGAGAACGTCCAGGAACCAATGATCGTGACTTGGCGACGCAACATATCCGGACTGACATCAATTGTGACGTTGCCTCCCTCACCTACGTAACACGCCTTTCCCCAAGTTCGGACACATTGAACCGCTTGTTTACGAGCTGCTGAATTTGAGGAGGCATCAATCGACGCATGCGCACCGAGCCCGTGTGTCAGCTCTTTAATGGCCTGCACAGGGTCCTCTTTACCCGGATTGATTACTGCATCCGCGCCCAAGTCTTTAGCGCGTGCTAAACGCTCTTCGCTAACATCCAAGGCAATTACCCGGGCCCCCATCGCATGCGCCAGTTGCGTTGATGAAAGCCCCACAGGTCCTTGCCCAAAGATCGCAATAGTTTGGTCACCTTTTAAATCAAGACGATGTAAAGCCCCCCATGCCGTACCTGTTCCGCAGGCAATCGCCGCACCCGTTTCAAATGTCAGCGCATCGGGAAGCTCAACGATGGTACTCGCTGGGCATTTCATGTACTTGGCATGTGAACCGTGGCCCGTCACGCCATAGACTTCTTTAACCCCCTCGTCGCAAAGCTGCATCCAGCCCGTCGAGCAGTGAGGACAAGCGCCGCAACCGCGGTAATGATGCACCATGGCACGCTGCCCTACGTAGGCTCTTTTCGGGTTCACCCCTGCGCCAACAGCAACGACTACACCGCAGGGCTCGTGCCCAGCGACGACGGAGGGAGCATCCTTATAGCCAAGCAGTTTGAGGCCCTCGCCACGAGGCGACCGATAAAACTTTAGATCACTGCCACACATCCCAGAGGCCTTGATCTCAAGCACGACCTCATCGGGGCCAGGCGTAGGATCTGGAAAGTCGAGGTATTCAATTTTGCTGTCTCCAGCAAAGACGATTCCTTTCACTGTTTGTCCCCTCGCGATAAACGTTGATTAAAGCTATCTCTATCTGATAGTCGTTATGATCTGCAGGGATCATACCTGAGGCCATGACTGCGATCATCCTCACGACTGATCAAGTCTTATAACAATAGAGTTAAACCATGAACCCACTTAACCCGAAAAAACTACTCCTCACTAAGTGGACGGCAAAGCAACCTGTCGCTAAGAATAAGCACTTCTTGGTATCAAAAGTACATTACCCAGAGCCACCTGATACAAAAATTGAATTCGTCGAACTAGAAGCTATTTACTCGGGGAAGATTCAGCTAGTACCATGGCGTGATCTTCAGGATGACAGCATCTGGGTACAGGGTTGGAAATAATGATCTCAATCCGAGATAAATGCTTGCCATTCAATTAATCGTCAGTTAACTTTTGTTCCAGAGACACCGCTCTGATAACAATTGCACGACAAAAATTGAGTTCAACATGACAAATTCTAGTGGCGCGATACTAGACAAGACCTACTCTGGCCCAACGATGGGTGGCATGATTGTTAACTTGCTTAGCCGCTACCCGACGCGCTCAGCATTTATCAATCCTGACGGGGCGCACATCACCTACGATACGATCGCGCGGCGAATCGCTTACCTACTAGAAGTCTTTCAAAATTTAGGTTTAAAGCGTGGCGACGCTATCGTGCAGATGTGCGGAAATCGCGCAGACGTTTTTGCGGTGATGGCGGCATGCTATATCGGCCGCTTTCGATCCGTTGCGCTTCAGCCTCTTGGAGGTATTGATGACCAACTGTACATCTTGAACAATTGTGAAGCCAAAATACTAATCGTTGATGAAGGCCGACTACAAAGAGCGAATGAACTCAAGCAACGCTCCACACAATCATTCGATATTTTTAGTCACGACGCCAACGCAAACGCGGCAGGACTGTGGGATAACTTCGATCCAGCTATCAGTCCTATGCTTACGGACCTTAGCGAACCAGACGATATCGTTCGTTTGATTTATACCGGTGGCACAACAGGAAAATCAAAGGGCGTTATGGGCACGAGCTGCTCGCTTGCCACGAACGCCCTATTTAGAATGGCTGGTCACAATTGGGTCGATCTACGCTTACTGTGCTCGACGCCATTGTCACATGCAGCCGGTGCAATGATTGTCCCAGTGCTCTGGCACGGGGGTACGATTGTGCTGCACGACGGGTTTGACCCAGACAGACTTATTAGCGACATTGAATCAGGAACTGCCAACGCCCTGTACTTGGTTCCAACTATGATTTATCGGCTGCTTGACCATCCGAAAAGCAGCCAGTTGGCAAAGGCAGGCCTTCGCATGCTGATGTACGGCGCAGCCCCTATTTCACCACCCCGCCTCTTACAAGCGAGGGAGCTGCTTGGCCCCATCCTGATACAGCACTACGGCCTCACTGAAGCACCAAGCACCGTGCTGAGCTTGTCTGAAGTAGATCATTTAGATGACTCGTTGCTTGCCTCCGCCGGCAAGCCGTATCCAGGAGCTACGGTAAAGATTCTAGACAATGACGGACAAGAGGTACCGAGAGGTACCGTCGGTGAAATCTGTATTCGCGGTGACCTTGTCATGAAAGGCTACTTCAAAGAGCCTGAACTCACAGCGCTCGCACTACGACACGGCTGGCTTTACTCAGGCGATCTGGCCTACCAAAATGAACGCGGCTATTTTTTCATCGTTGACCGCGCAAAAGATATGATCATTAGCGGGGGCTTTAATGTGTACCCAAAAGAAGTAGAGGATGTCATCGCCACCCATCCCGCTGTCGCATCAGTTGCAGTCATTGGCATTCCAGATGCAGACTGGGGTGAAGCAGTTAAAGCAGTCGTCGTACTCAAAGCGGGTTGCGGGGTATCTGCACAGGAACTCACGCAGAGAGTGAAGTCTGCAAAAGGTGCGGTTCAAGCACCTAAGACGGTGGACTTCGTCGAGACCTTACCGCTCACCCCACTGGGCAAGTTAGACAAGAAAGCATTACGCGCTATTTATTGGAATAACAAGGAACGCAGCATCAACTAATTTAGGCCCCTCGCGGAGAGCATGATGACCAATCGCAATTTCAAGCAGTTTCTAGCGGCACTATCTCTATGTGTTAGTTCGGCTATCTCTGTGGCGCAAACCTATCCTGATCGTCCCATCAAGATGATCGTTCCTGCACCTGCCGGTTCGTTCGCTGACATTGTCGGTCGGGAGTTTGGAACACGACTATCAAAGAAGCTTGGGCAGCCAGTCGTGATTGATAACAAAGGTGGGGCAAGTGGCGCAATCGCCTATTCTGCAGCCGCGAAATCACCCGCTGACGGCTACACCATCTTAGTGACTAACACGGGCCCATCCGCGATCAACCCAGAACTGTTTCGCAGCAAAGGGCTAAGCTACAACCCAATCGCCGACCTAGATCCAATCGCCCTCATCTGCCTGACTCCAGTCGCTCTGCTTGTCAAAGCGGACTCCCCTTGGAAATCTGTCTCTGACATCGTCAATTTCGCAGGCAAGAATCCAGACAAACTATCCTTTGGGACAACGGGTAGCGGGCAGTTGAACCACTTGTCAGCGGAGTACCTAAACTCAGTTGCAAAGATCCGTACGACGCACATACCTTATACGTCTGGTCCTGCAGCGATTACTGACTTGATAGCGGGTCGGATCGACTATCTCTTCTATCCCCCAGCCAATGGCAAGCCGATGATCGACGACGGCCGCTTACGTGCACTGGCGGTCACGAGTATGAAGAGAACAGTTTCATTACCGAGCGTACCTAGCCTTGCCGAACTCGGATACAAAGAGTTTGATCTGAGCGCTTGGTTTGGACTTGCCGTTCCTGCGGGAACCCCTAACGATATTGCACAAAAGCTTTGGTCCGTATCAAAAGAAATCGCCTCTGATCCAGAGTACGTCGAGAGACTGAAGCAATTGGGCATTGATGACGTCTTACATTGGCAAAAAATGACACGCGCAGAGTTGAAAAAGTTTCATAGTGATGAAGTCGATCGCTGGGGTGCGATTGTCAAACTCGCCGGTGCTAGTGCCAATTAATTTCTATTTCTTCAAATAATGGTTGAAAGCGTGAAGCGAAAAGATAAAGCGTACATCGCAGGGATTTTTGAGCATCCCACAAGGCATGCTCCAGATAAGTCGCTAGTTCAATTACATGCTGAGTGTGCGTTGGGCGCCCTGAAAGATGCGGGGCTAAGCGCTAAGGATGTAGATGGATTCTTTGGCGGACGGGATATTCCGGGCTCTAATGCGAATTGGTTTATTGATCACATGAACCTGAAGCTTCGCCACATCGACTCAACCGATGCAGGCGGATGCTCGCCCTTAATTCATGTTTCACATGCAGTGGATGCGATCTCGTCTGGTCGCTGTAACGTTGCACTGATCATCCTCGCTGGCAGACCGCGTAGCGAACAAATGAAGACGGGCACCGCACCCCGGCCTTGTGAACCGGATCGTCCAGATGCGCTTTGGGAGGCGGGTTACCGCCCCACGATATCGACGGCCTACGCCATGATGATGTCTAGGCACATGCATGAATACGGCACTACCTTGGAACAACTGGCATGGGTCCGTGTCGCAGCCTCCGAGCACGCCAAGCACAACCCTAATGCCATGTTCAACAAGCCTGTAACCGTTGACGATGTGATGCGCTCACCTTTGGTAGCGTCACCTCTGCGCAGAATGGACTGCTGTGTCATTAGCGATGGCGGTGGTGCGATCGTATTAGTGAGCCCTGAAATTGCTAAAACACTAAAAAATCCGCTGGTGCGTGTGATTGGTGCTGGTCATACGGTACACGGACAAAACGGAGGCAACGCCTCCTTAACCACAACCGGTGCATCAATAAGCGGACCGATGGCATTTGCCGAGGCAGGTGTAACTGCTAAAGATTTTAAATACGCTTCGATCTACGACAACTTTACGATCATGGTCTTGATGCAACTGGAAGACCTGGGCTTTTGTAAAAAAGGCGAAGGTGGAAAGTTTGTTGCGGATGGCAAACTAATCTCGGGGAACGGCCCGCTTGCCATCAATACAGACGGTGGCGGACTTTGCAACAATCACCCAAGCAACCGTGGCGGTATCACGAAGCTCATTGAGGCGACACGTCAACTGCGAGGCACTGCCCACCCTGCCGTGCAAGTTAAAAACTGTGATCTTGCATTAGCGTCCGGCCCTGGCGGTTTTATCGGTACAGGCTATGCCCACGCTACTGTCGTTCTTGAGAGGCTATAGATGAGTAACGAACACTTTACCCTCCACACGCAGGCACTGGCGGCTAATCCAGATCTCGCTTTTTTCTGGGAAGCGACAAAAAAAGAGGTCATGCTGTTACCACACTGTGCTGACTGCGGCAAAACGCATTGGTATCCCCGACTGTTCTGTCCGTTTTGCTTCAGCAGCAAGCTTGAGTGGAGAGAGGCTTCCGGCAAAGCAAAAATCTATGCAGCGACGATGCTTAGCAAAGCTGCTGAACCGTATATAGTTGCCTATGTAGAGTTAGCGGAAGGCCCTCTGATGCTCACCAACATTGTGGACTGCAAACTGGACGATCTGCAAATCGGTGCCCCGTTAACGCTGACGTTTTCGCCAATGAGTTCGGGGCACTTTTTGCCGGTGTTTCGGTTAAGCGACACACCTGCCGCATAAAACTGCCTGATCTAATCAATCTGCAACTTTAAATCGCCGATCAAGCCGCCCCAGATTCTAGCTTCGCTCTCGGCTCGCTTCTGAATATCAGCAGGCGTGCCGGGAATTGGAAAGAGGAACTGATCGTTGAGTTTTTGCGCGATTGGGGGATCAGTTAAAAACTGATTCACTGCTGCAGAAACTTTTTGCGTAATGGCAGCGTCCATCTTTGCTGGCCCAATCAAGGCATACCAACCAGGTAGGGCTGGCATGTTGGGAGCCAACTCTTTTAGAAGAGGCACATCTGCTAACTGCGAGGAACGACTTTCGCCAGATTGAGCCAACGCAATAACCTTTCCACCCTTGATTTGGCTCAAGCCTGTCGCTGTTGTGACAGTCATCAAATCAGCCTCTCCTGCGACAACCGCCATCAAAGCTGGTCCCGAACTCTTGTAAGGGATATGGCGAATCTTTATGCCAGAGCGCAGACCAATCATCTCGCTGTAGAGATGGGTCGAGTTGCCAACTCCCGCACTCGCAAACTTTAAAGCGTCAGGCTCAGCTTTTGCTTTCTTGATCAAGTCACTCCATGACTTGATACCGCTATTAACGCTTGCGACAAGCACAAAGCCAGCATCTGCAACCGGAGAAATAAACGTGAAGTCTTTTAATGGATCAAAAGGTACGTTCTTGTATAGAAATTGATTGAAGCTAACCAAGGAAACGCTAGTCAGCATCAGTGTGTAACCATCGGGCTGCTCGCGCTGCACTAATTGAGAAGCGATGATGCCGTTTGCACCTGGTTTGTTATCGACTACAACAGCCTGCTTTAAGGATTTAGACATATGCTCGGCAAGCATCCGTCCAACCAAGTCAGCTCCCGATCCTGGCGCCTGCGGAATCACAAGCTTAATTGGACGCGATGGGTACTCCTGACTGTTGGCTAAGTTCGTAAATGCCAGCGAGCCCAAACAAACAATAGACGTTAGTGCAAGACGTAGAGTTTTTAACATTTCAGTTGTCCCGAATGACAAGAAAAATTTAGTGACTAGGGTAATTGCCATTTAATGCCTATAGTATGGCTTATCCAAATATACAGTGATACATCATGTCCGATAAAGATGAGCTCAGCAGTGCCTGGAAAGTTGCC
This sequence comes from uncultured beta proteobacterium, assembly GCA_903929925.1. Lineage (GTDB taxonomy): Bacteria > Pseudomonadota > Gammaproteobacteria > Burkholderiales > Burkholderiaceae_B > Zwartia. The sequence continues at coordinate 26,610 of CAIYWO010000081.1, forward strand.
CCGTCCGAATACCTAGCTAAGCGTCCAAGTACGTACGCAATCGGACAGCCCACATCTAGATATCTCACCATGCCAGACGGCGTGAAGCTCGCAATCGACGTGTATCTGCCTGAGAGTCCAACACTCAAGCCCGGAACGCGCTTTCCAACCGTTGCCGTTCTCACACCTTATTACCGACGCTTTAAAGTGACGGGACCGGGAGCTGAGCCCTCACCCAACATTGCGATCTATCGTGATTTTTTTATACCTCGCGGCTATGCGATGGTGACGGTCGATGTCCGCGGCTGTGGGGCCAGTTTTGGCTCACGTGATTGTTTTAGATCGCCCCGCGAGCGAGAGGACTACCGCGTCATCGCAGATTGGATTGTTTCCCAAGCTTGGTCTAATGGCGCAATCGGCTCGACCGGAATCTCGTACTTAGGGGCTGCGGCTTGCTTTTTAGCCAGCACCGGCCATCCTGCAGTAAAGGCTATTGCGCCCCTCTTCTCTGTACACGACACGTACGCTGATCACGTGTTCCCCGGTGGCATTAAGTGCACAACAGTCACTGAAAATTACGATGATCTCGTGTCAGCCCTTGACCTTGATAAGCGCGAACTCTTAGAGCCCTACCCTTACTTCAATGACAAGCGTTATGCAGGTCCTCAACCGGTGGATGAAGATCCAAACGGCACGCTCTTAGCTGACGCGCTTGCACAGCACCAAGACAGTTTCCGAATGCGTGACTTGGCCCCTGAATTTGCCTTTCGGGAAGAGGCCGCTTCGCACGACCCCAACATGCATAGCGGGTCCTTTAGCCCTTACTGGTATCTTGCCCAAGTACCTGGGCAAGTCAACATCATGTCTGTGTCAGGTTGGTATGACGGGAGTGCCTTTGCGAACGGTTCAATTGCACGCTTTTTGAGTAACCCAGGTGCAGATAACCGACTTCTGCTCGGCCCTTGGGATCACGGCGCTCGCACGAACGGGTCACCTTGGCGTGGCGGTGGCTCAAAGCCGGAGTTTCAGATCTTGGCAGAGGTCTTGCGCTTCTTTGATGAGCACTTGGCAGAGATGGATACGGGCATCAAAAACGAATTGCCTGTGCACTTTCACACCCTACACGAAGAAAAATGGCAAGCAGCCGCAACCTGGCCGCCGCATGCCCACAGCACACGACTATTTTTCGCAGACCAAGGGCAACTGCTGACACAGGCATCAAGTAAGTCCTCGACCGCAGCTTATCAAGTCAGTTTTTCAACCAACACAGGACAGCACAGTCGCTTTGAGCGCCTTGGGGCATTACCCGTTGAAAACTACTACGACGATTGGAATGAGCACGAAAAACGCTTGCTCTGTTTCTCATCGGAATCCACAAACACCGCACTAGAACTGTCTGGGCACTTAACCGTGCGGTTGAATCTGTCTTGCTCAGAACACGATGCAAGTGTCTTTGTCTATATTTCTGAGGTCGATCAAGCCGGTCACTCTTGGTACATCACGGAAGGAAGCTTGCGTTTACTGCACCGCGCCGAGGCAAAGCCACCAGCGAGTTACAACGCGAACTGGGTATACCGAAGCTTTCATCGCGAACACGCAAAGCATATGCAGCCGGGCGTGTTCGATGCAGTCAGATTTTCCTTGCTGCCGATTTCCTGGACGCTACAAGCCGGCAGCCGCCTGCGCGTGTCCATCGCAGGCACTGATGCGGAGCACTTCGCCCAGGTACCGCACGGCCGCCCTCCTTTACTGACCTTCGCTTTAGGGGGCGAACAGGGATGCTTTATTGATGTGCCGTATCGACGTTAAACGAAAAGTTCCGTAGCCTGCGCGTTTCCCGAAGCCCAGTCCTCTTTACAAAAGTTGACTGGGCTTTACTTATTTTTTGCTAACAATGCCAACAAGTCAGCTCTTACTGTCTCAATGTGCTTAACCAACAGCTCGCAAGCTGGTTTTATTTTTTTCAGTTTAGCTGCATTAATTAAATTCGCGTGTTCTTTCTCGGCACGCTTTCTTGCAGCATTCGACGAGAGCTGGACGCGGGTGTAACGGTCACTTTTCTGTAGCAGTGCGGCGACAACAGCTGCGGTTTGCGGGAGCTCAGCGCGACTGTAAAGTGTTGTGTGCAACTCGGTGTTTAACTTTCCCCACTGTGTTAAATCTGCATCTCTAATCGCAATACCAAATTTTTTTTGAATTTCATCCAATACAGCAAAATCAGCGTCGGTTAACTTTTGAATCGAGTCTTCAAAGAGCCTTGACTCAAGAAGCTTACGCAAATCAAAGACATCATTGATCTCGGCGCGCGACAAGCTCGTGACCACTGCGCCTTTGTGCGGGATCATTTGTATCAAGCCTTCGGCTTCGAGCTGAATGAGGGCCTCCCTCACCGGAATTCTGCTCGCACCAAATGCTTTTGCAAGTGCGTCCTGACGCAGTTGTGCCCCCGCTTCGTGATGACCGCTCAGAATATCTTGCCTCAGCTTGTCTGCAATGGCGTTAGCTACGGTTTTGTGTTCCATGACGCTCAAGAAATTTTATGAACGCTTCATTTTATGGGATATTTCTTGACCTGCATATTTTATACAATATACAATCTAGCCAATTAAGCTTTACTTATGCGCAAAGGCTAAGTCATGCAAAACCGGCAGGCGAAAGAAAACATTCTTGAAGAACCGTCACCTCCTTTGATGGTGCGTGCCGTGTTAGCCACTTCAAATACAACGCTCAAGCTAGAGCGTTGGTGCATCACAGGGCTAATGTTTTTATTGACCTTTCTAATTTTGCTTAATGTTGTCACGCGCTACAGTGGCTCATCACTCTATTGGGTCGATGAGTCCGCAGTCTATTCAGTTGTTTGGCTCACCTTCATTGGCGGCTCAGCGATGACACGGCTAAGAATGGATTTTGCCGTTGAGATGGTCACTGAGAAACTGCCTGCTACCTACAAAAAAATCGCAAAAATTACCGCCGGTTTAGGGATTGCGACATTTTCTATTGCCCTAGCGTGGATGTGTCTGCTTTGGTTTGATCCGATTGGCTTTGCCCAAGCTGGCTTTGAGCCAAAGGCCTTTGCTGGGAAGTCATTTAATTTTATCTATACCGAAAGAACACAAACTCTGAACTGGCCAAGCTGGGTGGTGTACCTCATCATTCCAATATTTTCTGTAACGATGGTGATTCACAGTGTCGCAAATCTCCTAGAGGACTTGGGTTTTGCAGCAGTTTCAAAGTTTAAAGAATTCGGTTTGACCAACGCCGAGAGTGTCAACTAATCATGATGACACTCGCCGCATTTCTAGTCATGATGCTGGTCGGTATACCGATTGGCATTTGCTTATGTCTAGGCGCTTTAGCTTACATCGTCGACTCGGGCAATCCCCTGCTATTTTCAAACTACCCTCTCCAGTTGTTTGGGGGTGTCGATAGCTATGGCTTGATCGCAATTCCTTTATTCATTTTGATTGGTGAGATCATGAATGGCGGAGGCATCACCCAACGCATCGTTAACTTGGCGATGGCTTGTGTGGGTGCGCTAAAAGGCGGACTAGCTTACGTCAATATCTTGGCGAACATGTTAGTTTCATCAATCTTGGGATCCGCTACAGCGCAAGTCGCCATCATGTCCCAGATCATGGTCCCAGAAATGGAAAAAAAAGGTTATGACAAAACCTTTGCCGCTGGGCTTACCGCTTATGGCGGGATGCTGGGTCCCATCATCCCGCCATCGGTCATGTTTGTGGTTTACAGCACACTCGCACAAGTGGCTGTGAGCGATATGCTCATCGCAGGAATAGTGCCAGGAATCATCCTAACGCTAATGTTTTTTTTAATCATTATGGTGATGGGATTTTTTTACAACTATCCTCGTGGCGAAAAACAAACTCTAAAAGAACGCTTTTTCATATTTCTCGATGCGTCACCAACCTTGTTAATTCCGATCGTGATCGTTGGCTCAATTCTGTCTGGTCTCGCGAATCCGACTGAATCGGCTGCGGTGGGATCAATCGTAGCGGCCTTAGTAGGCCGCTATTGGACACGAGAATTTGAGTTTTCTCAGCTACCAAAGATGATGCTGAGAGCAGGAATTTACTCAGCCATAGTTTTGTTTCTAGTGGCGGCAGCGGCAGTGTTCTCATGGGTTTTGATCTACGGAAAAATTCCGCTCATGATTGCAGAGTCAATCAAAAACATAGCGACAAGTCCAATCGCATTTCTATTGATTGTCAGTCTAGCGCTGTTACTGATCGGCACTGTGATTGATGGCATTCCTGGACTAATTATGGTCGTGCCGATCTTGCTGCCGATTGCAACCGGCGTTTACGGAATTGATCCCCGCCACTTTGGTGTGGTCGTTGTCATTAATTTGGTGCTCGGGTTACTCACCCCACCCGTCGGTTTGTGTTTTTTTGTGGCTTCTGCTGTGACCGGTGCAAAGCCAGGCCCCATGTTTATTGTGACAATTCCATTTTTTATCGTTTCATGTTTGTTGCTAGTTCTGCTGTGTTTTTATCCCGGTATTTCAACAATGTTATTGAAGTAATCGATGTTACTCAAAGGAGATTGAAATGAACATTACACGTCGTCAGGTCATCATCGGTGGCTCAGCACTAATGATGGGTACGCCAGGCATGTTGCTCGCACAGACAAAGCAATTACGGCTTGGAATATTGACTCCTGCAGGCCATCCCTGGAACGTCGCGGCCGAAAAAGTCGCCGCAAGTCTCAAGCAAGAATCGAATGGTCGTTTAAACCTAACCGTTTTTGCGTCCGGACAACTCGGCAACGAAGGTGCCATGCTTCAACAAATGCAATCTGGCGCATTAGATATGGGCTGGATTATGGCGGCTGAACTCGGATCGAGAGTCCCTACCATTGCTGCAATTACAGCACCCTATATCGTTGACTCAACCGATAAGATCGCGAAATTAGTTCGTCACCCTGTCGCAATGAAGCTCTTGGATGTGTTGCCAGCCGAGACGGGTACGATCGGTCTCGCTTGGGGGATCACCGGAATGCGCGCCATTTTTTCAGCGAAAGATGTAAGCAAAATTTCTGAAATTAAAGGGATGAAGCTTCGTATCAATCCGACCCCAGCCTATCGGGATTTTTATCAATTGCTTGGTGCCGCACCAACGCCGGTTCCAACACCGCAAGTATTTGACGCGATGTCTAACGGTCAGGTGGACGGACTGGAGGCTGATCTTGAGTTTTCGTGGAATCAGCGCTTTGATAAGGTCTCAAAGTCGATATTGCAGATGAACGCGATTTTCATGCCTGTCGTCGCCTTGGTTTCCGGCCGCTTCTGGCAAGGCACACCAGCAGCCGACCGCGAACTGATCACCAAAGCTGTGCGCAGTGCTCTCGATACGCAAATTGATCAACTGGCCCAAAACGAACCTAAGCTTATTGAGCAGTTTAAGGCGACCAAGATCCCCTTCCGCTACGCGAATCCTGCTGATGCACAATCTGTGATTGCTGACTATGACAAGATTTGGTTGCCCAAAGCACCAGTCCTCGCCGAGCTCAGAAAGATTGGCAAAACACTGTAATTCACTTTATTCGAGAAACTTCTGTCATGACAAATAATGTTTTTCTGGGAGTCATCCCTGCGCTAATGACCCCTTGCACACCAACACGACAACCGGATTTTGAGGCGTTGGTGCGTAAGGGCAAAGAGCTCGTTGAAGCTGGCATGTCTGCGGTTGTCTACTGTGGTTCAATGGGCGACTGGCCATTACTTACCGACGAACAACGCATGCAAGGAGTCGAAAGTCTTACTAAAGCGGGCGTGCCGGTAGTTGTAGGCACAGGGGCGCAAAGTCCAAAACGGGCAGCAGCGATTGCAGCACATGCAGCAAGATGTGGTGCAAAGGGACTAATGGTGATCCCTCGCGTATTGTCACGGGGAACCTCTTTGACTGCGCAACGAGCGCACTTCGAAGGGGTTCTTCAGGCTGCAGCGGGGCTCCCAGCGGTCATTTATAACAGTCCCTATTACGGCTTCGAGACTCGCGCTGATTTGTTCTTTGAACTCCGCAAGAAATATTCAAATTTAGTTGGGTTCAAGGAGTTCGGAGGTGCGGCTTCATTGCGTTATGCCGCAGAGCATATCATCGGACAAGATCCCGGCGTTTCTCTGTTAGTGGGTGTAGACACCCAAGTGGTGCATGGCTACATAAACTGTGGAGCAGTCGGAGCAATTACAGGAATCGGTAACATACTGCCCAAAGAAGTCTTGCACTTGGTTGATCTTTGCAAACGCGCAGCCAAGGGAGACTCTATCGCTCGAGCTCGTGCAGCAGAACTTGATACTGCGTTAGGCGTATTGTCATCCTTTGACGAGGGTGTAGATCTAGTTTTGTACTACAAGTACCTAATGGTTCTTGAAGGCAATACAGAATATTCCCTACACTTTAACGAGACGGATGCTCTGTCACCAAGTCAGCGGCATTATGCTGAGACTCAACTGAGCCTATTCAAAAGCTGGTATGCGTCCTGGTCGAAGTAGTCTTTAATATTTAAGGCCTGACGCCACCTCAGGCATCAGGCCTTTTTACACTGCCACTTGAATCAAAGACCGAAGTCTAGTTAAGCTTGATATTGCCCTTCTGAATCACGTTCGACCATTTAGTCAGCTCAGCAGGCACCCGCGCCTTGGCTGACTCCGTGGTTCCGCCAATTGTGATGATGCCGAGCGTCAACAGTTTTTCTTTGACGTCGGCTTGTTGCAAGACCACATTCGTTTCTCTATTTAACAAGCTAACGATGTCGGCCGGAGTGCCCGTGGGTGCGAACAAGGTGTAGTTCGTTGCGGTCTCATAGCCAGGCACTCCTGCTTCCGCCATAGTCGGCACGTCTGGAAGTATCGGCACTCTAGTCCGCGTCGCAACAGCCAGCGCTCGAATCTTGCCTGACTTTATATGCGGCAAATGAGCTGGCATGCTGTCAACAGACAGCTGTACCCTTCCGGACATTAAGTCAGGTAGAAACTGCGTTGTCCCTTTGTAAGGAACATGCACCAA
>CAIYWO010000082.1 GCA_903929925.1 uncultured beta proteobacterium
AAGGTGTTTTAACCGCAGTGCACACATGTAATACTGTGATCAAAATAGAAAGTGCATAACAATTAAACAAACAAAGGGACATCATGGATTTAGGAATTCGCGGTAGACAGGCAATCGTTTGCGCTTCAAGTAAAGGCCTTGGTTTAGCCTGTGCACAGCAACTCGCGCGCGAGGGTGTCAATGTTCTGATGCTTGCTCGGGGTGCTGAAGCGCTTGAGGCCGCAGCCCAAGCCATCCGCGCCGAGACCGGCGTAAACGTCAGCACCATTGCTACCGACATCACGACGCCAGAGGGCCGTGCAAAAGTGTTAGCTCTGTGTCCGAACCCAGATATTTTGGTGACGAATGCAGGTGGCCCCAAGCCGGGTGATTTTCGTGACTGGAGTCGTGATGACTGGGTCGCCGCCGTTGATGCCAACATGATTACACCGATCGAACTGATTCGCGCCACCGTAGACGGCATGATCGAGCGCAAGTTTGGTCGCATTGTCAACATTACTTCCGCGTCAGTTAAGCAACCGATTGAGTCCCTTGGCCTGTCAAACGGTGCACGCGCAGGCCTCACCGGTTTTGTATCGGGTCTTGCGCGTCAAATCGTTTCGCACAACGTCACGATTAACAACCTGTTGCCGGGTCCGTTCGCGACCGATCGTCTTACTCAGAATGCGGTCGTGCGTGCAAAAGCGAGTGGCCAGACGGTTGAGCAAATTCAAAACGCACGCAAAGCGACTGTCCCTGCGCGTCGTTTCGGTGACCCGGCTGAGTTCGGTGAAGCTTGTGCGTTCTTGTGTAGCGCAGGCGCAGGGTTTATGACGGGACAAAACCTCGTCTTAGACGGTGGCACCTATCCAGGTACGCTCTAAGCACCCACGGCATGCAGCGCGAAACTATCCATCGCGAGCATGCCGTAACGTACTTCGCGCGTTAAATACTCAGGCTTGAAGTGATCGCCCGCGGCACCGAGCGCAAAGAACAGCGGCAAAAAATGATCATCTGAAGGATGCGCGCGCAGCGCCGCTGGCGCTTGCCGCACGTAATCCTGCAAGGCTGCTACATCGCCGCGCGCAAGTGTCTGCTCAACCCAGCGGCTAAACGCATCAACATAGGGTGCCGCCTTGGGCTCACCACCAAAAAACTCAGACAGATTGTGGGTCATGCTTCCCGACCCAAGCACCAGAATGCCCCGCGCACGTAAAGGCTGCAGGGCGCGACCCAGTGCGGTCACGTCAGCAGGACTCGCCCCAATCGGAAGCGACAGCTGAATCGCTGGGATGTTTGCTTTTGGAAACAAATGCATCAACGGCACCCAGGTGCCATGATCGAACGGTCGCGCTGCATCCTCCGCGGCCTCAATTCCTGCGGCGTGTAATAGCGCGCCGACTTCATGGGCTAGCGCCGGGGCCCCAGGTGCTGGGTAGTTCAGCGCATAGAGCTCTTTGGGAAACCCTCCAAAATCATGCAGTGTTCCAGGAGCCGCGCCCGACATAATCTTTAGGCCGTCCGTCATCCAGTGCGGTGACATCACCACAATACCTTTAAGGTTTTGCGGCTCCATGCGTTGACCAAACGCACGCAGCGCCGGCCCTGACGTGCCCGCATCCAGCGCAAAGAGTGGCGCGCCATGCGACACAAAAAGGGTCGGAAGCAGAGTAGTTTGTGCGGCAGGGCTTGAGGTATTCATGTCTTTATAAATGGGGGCGTTAAATCAATTTACCAGAGGGATTAAAAGAGGCTACGATTCAGCCAGACAAAGATTTAGCCAAACATATTCTTTCAGGTGCATGCACATGTCAAAAGACGATAACAAGAAAGGTCACTCGATCAACCCAGCAGCCAGCGACCAGGGTATCTCCAAAGGCTTGGCAAACTACGGAGACCGTGGGTTTTCGTTGTTTTTGCGGAAGGCCTTCATCAAGGGCGCGGGTTACACCGATTCGGCACTCGAGCGTCCCGTCATTGGCATCACCAACACCGGAAGCTCCTACAACCCTTGCCACGGCAATGCCCCTCAGCTGATTGAAGCTGTTAAACGCGGCATTATGTTGGCCGGCGGTTTGCCGATGGACTTCCCAACGATTTCAATTCACGAAAGTTTCTCGCAACCCAACAGTATGTTCTTGCGAAACCTGATGTCGATGGATACGGAAGAACTGTTACGCGCGCAACCTATGGATGCGGTCGTATTGATCGGTGGTTGTGACAAGACTGTCCCTGCGCAGCTGATGGGTGCAGCCTCTGCTGGTTTGCCCGCTGTGCAGTTGATTACCGGTTCGATGCTCACTGGCTCGCATCGCAGTGAGCGTGTGGGGGCGTGTACTGATTGCCGTCGCTACTGGGGTAAGTTCCGCGCAGAGGAAATCGACGCCGAAGAAATTGCTGAGGTCAACAGCCAGCTGGTCGCGAGCGTG
>CAIYWO010000083.1 GCA_903929925.1 uncultured beta proteobacterium
AAACACGAGCTCAGCCGAATCAATCCCTTTGTAACCGAGCTTTTCCAGCTTTCGACTCGCGCGAAACGCATCGCTCTTTTCAACGAGAAACAAGCTCATTCCCTTATGGCGTGGGCTCGCATTTGGATCTGTCTTGACCAGCACTGCGAAGCAGTTCCCGTAGATACCATTCGATATCCACATCTTATTGCCATGGATGATGTAGTCGTCACCATCGCGCACAGCCGTTGTGCGAATCGCCTGCAAATCGGTACCACAGTCCGGCTCGGTCAACGCAATCCCGCCACGTAATTCCCCAGTCGCAAAGCGTGGCAAGAAAGCGCGCTTTTGCTCTTCGGTACCGTTTCTTTGTAGCGCAGCCGCCATGATGATGTGGGAATTAATAATGCCCGATACTGACATCCACACCACTGAAATGTGCTCAATGATCTTTGCATAAGTCACCGTTGACAGCCCTAGACCGCCATACTCAGGTGCGATCAAGCAACCAAACAAGCCCATCTCTTTCATTTTTTCGACAATGTCTGCCGGATACTCATCATCATGCTCTAGCTGCCAGGCATAGGGCTTGACCTCTTTGTCGAGGAAGCGATCGACCATGTCGAGAATGATGCGTTCCTGATCTGCGTCTTGAGTACTCATTGTTTCTAATCTCCGGTGCTACGGGTAAAGTGTTTTGGGGTTCAAAAAGTTGTACGTTAAGCAATGCGTCCGAGACATGCTGCTAGGTCTCGGGCTGAACTATTTTCAAGGTTCAGTACTTGTTGCTCAATTTCAAGGCTGCGTGCAGCAGATACTTGTCTTGCTGCGTTATCGCGGTATTTGGTAATGATGTCTTGTGCAGTGAGTGGGCGGTCGACCGAGCCTCGATTCATGGCTTCACGCTCTCTGATAACACGACCATCTTTCAATTCAACAATCACCTCACCATCAAAATATTTGGGGAAGCGACTGTCTGGGTCGACCGAGTACTCTGTTATTGCCGCAAGTGCTAGCACCTTTGGATCTGACAAAGCTGGCTCATCGATATCGTCTAGCGTCAGACGTCCTTTTAATAACGCTGTACCCACCAGATAGGGAATACTAAACTGCGCTTCATACGAGTTTGCTGGTACGCGCTTTGCCGCTTCCGGTTCGCAGACCGTCTTGACGACCTCGGCTGGCACTAGGACCTCGACCCGTTTGATCTGGTCCGCACGCACACCTTGCGCGTAAATACGCGCAGCAGCGTCGACACCCGCGTGCGTAAAGTGACACGCAGGCAGCGGTTTGACGGATACACGCTCAAGCTCCCAGACCTTTCCAAGATCTTTTGTCGCCATATCCAGGTCATAGTCATCGCGGCCGGCCAAGTGGCTCGCATACAGACCGAAGCGGCCTTCATAGGCCAGGCGTGTTCCGGTGTAGCCGTGGCGGCCCAGCGTTGCGGCAGTCACACCACCATAACCTGCCCACCCTGGATGCATGCGTTTATTCCAAGCGCCATCATTGAGAAATTCCAGGCTGCCTGAGGCGACCGATAAGGCGATCCCTTGCGCATCAACATACTGCGCGGCATTCAAGCCAAGCAACCAACCGGTGACCATCGTGCAGCCGAAGGTACCAATAAGCCCCGTTGGATGAAAGCCAATTTGATGAAAGCCCCCCTTTGCCACAGAGCCAAGGCGCGTCGCGACTTCAACCCCAAGCACAAACGCAGTCAGCATGTCGGTGCCGCTTTTGCCATGCTTAGCCGCCACCGCGAGCGCAGTGGGCAAGGTTGAGGTCGTCGCATGAATCACACCCTGAGCATGGGTATCGTCATAGTCCAGGCCATGAATCAAAATACCATTCATCAAAATGGAATTCCGAAGATCCAGACGTTTATCCGACCCCAGGACAACTGACTCTCCGCCTGAGTCAAGCTCCGATACCGCGGCCATCGCACGCTTTGAAAATTCATAGCCATGCGATGCGAGTGCAATCCCAAAGGAATCAAGCATCAACAGCTTGGCTCGCTCTCGCACTGCCTGTGGAATATCCTCGGTTTGCAAGTTGGTCGCAAAGCTAGCGATGCGTTCAGAAATTGCTTGACCCTCTGCGGGGACAGTACCTATCTGTTTAGTCATGATGATCTCGCTTTAATCTACCTTAGCGCCCGAAAGCTTCACGGCGACGGCCCAGCGCTTGAGTTCAGCTTCGATGAATGTTCTGAACTCACTGGGTGAGTTTCCAACTGGAACGGCACCTAGCGCTGCAAGTTTTTCCATGAAGTCTTTCTCCCGAAGCGACTTCATAGAGATACCGGACAGTTTGCTGATCACCGCATCCGGTGTCTTGGCAGGTGCGACAAGTCCAATCCATGCAACAGCCTGAAACCCTGGATAGCCGGATTCCGCAACCGTTGGAATGTCTGGTGTGACCGCTGCGCGCTCTGCGCTCGACACCGCTATCGCACGCAAACGTCCCGACTTAATGTGTGGAATCGCACCGGGTCCCGTTTCAAACATCACCGAAATCCGACCGGCCATCAAGTCGGTCAGCGCCGCGGGCCCACCCTTGTAAGGAACGTGAGTCATGTCGATACCGGCTGCCTGTTTAAATAGCTCCATGATGAGGTGATTCGTGACACCACTTCCCCCCGAGCCATAATTTATTTTGCCCGGATTCTTTTTTGCTAATTCGACGAGATCTTTGACTGTCTTGACCGGCAAGTCTGGGTTCACCACGAGGTACTGAGGCACCACGGCGATCAGGCTAATTGGTGTGAAGTCACGCAAGACGTCGTAGGGCAAATCCTTGTACAGCGCGGGGTTCACCGCGAGCGTTGCACTTGAGCCCATCATCAGGGTGAGGCCATCGGGTGTCGCCCCTGCAACAATGCGACTACCCAAGATTCCAGATGCACCCGGACGGTTGTCCACAATAAAGTTTGAGCCAGGAATATTGTCAGCGAACTTTTGCGCCATGTAGCGCGCCACGACATCTGTCGCCTGCCCGGGAGGAAAGCCAACAATCATCTTGACTGGGCCTTCTGGATATTGCGCCTGACTTGTCAATGCAACTGAACTAAGCACAACTGCTGTCAGAGCCAGCGTGAAGCGTTTGATCATTTTCATTATCTTGTCTCTTATATATTTTTTTGAAACTGCAGGGTTGCCTTCTAAAGCGTCTTAATCACCCACACCGTGACCACGTTTAGGTACGAGCGCTGTGCGAATAAAGTTCATGATCTCTACGCCGTTTTGGTTAAAGGCGCGCGTACGCACAGTGACCATGCCCTGTGTCGGACGACTTTTGGATTCGCGTACTTCCAGTACTTCAGATTCGGCGTACAGGGTGTCACCCGGAAACACAGGCGCGGTCAAATTAATTTCCTTCCAACCCAAGTTGGCAATCGCCTTGCCGCTGATGTCATTGACCGTCATTCCAAGCACAACCGCTAAAGTCAGTCCGCTATTGACTAAAAGTTTTCCAAATTCACTCTTGGCAGCAAAAGCGGCGTCACAGTGCATGGGATGAAAATTCATCGTCATCAATGAGAACTGGGTGTTGTCAGCCTCAGAAATAGTCCGCCCTGGGCGATGCTCATAGACGGCACCAAGCTCGAAATCCTCGAGATAGCGTCCATAGCTCGTCTGATAGCGCTTATGACCGACTGTTTTAATCTCCATACCACCCTCTTTTGTCTGGTTTAGTTGTTTGTCCGGACAAAGTGTCGCTGACAGTCTTCCAACTGTCAAGGCGGTAGAAAAAATTACAGCGGAATTGGGGTGACGGCCGGACGGCCTGCTAGACAGGCATCCACATTCTCGACCACCGAGCGGGTGTAGCCCTCAAAAGAATCAGGTGAAAACCCGGCAATATGAGGGGTCACGATCAAGTTGGAAATACCTTTTAGCGATTCCGGCAAATTGGGTTCGCCTTCAAATACGTCGAGGCCAGCACCTGCAATGTGCCCATTGCGCAAGGCAAATGCTAAGGCATCTGAATCCACCACCGACCCCCGCCCCACGTTAACCAAATATCCTTGAGGGCCAAGCGCTCGCCAAACGTCTGCAGTCACGACATGCTGTGTTGCCACACCACCCGGTGCAGCACCAATCAGAAAGTCCACCTT
>CAIYWO010000084.1 GCA_903929925.1 uncultured beta proteobacterium
AGCTCTCGGTTTGCTTGATCGACTGCATTGGTGAGTTCGTGTTTATCAACTTCGGAGACGACGTCGAAAGAAGGCATAGCAGAATCCTGACAGTAAAGACAAGATTCATTTTAGAATAGAACGCATCACAATTATCAGGGCGCTCACCAAATGGCAGACTGCAACGGAATCATCAGCCAAATGTTCATTTACCCTGTCAAATCCTGCGCAGGGATCGAGATCAACCAAGCGACTCTGACCGCAACAGGCTTGGCGTTCGATCGTGAGTGGATGATTGTTGACCAGGATGGGCTGTTTCTGACCCAACGCCAGATCCCACACATGGTGTGGATCACCCCAGAACTGACCAGTCACTCCCTAAAACTTAAAGCGCCGAACCAACCGACACTGGAGATCGAGTTTAATCAACGGGGTGCGAGCCGCGCCGTAACCGTTTGGCGTGACACCCTGCTTGCCGATGACATGGGTGACGAGGCTGCTGCTTGGCTTGATCAGTATCTGGCTGTTCCAGGAAAGCGCTTTCGACTAGTGCGCTTTGCAAAAGATGCCAAGCGTCTTTCGTCCAAGGACTGGACCAAAGAAATCGACGCACCTAATATGTTTAGCGACGGCTTCGCCGTCCTCGTTGCGACCCAACGTAGTTTGGATATATTGAACGAGCGCCTGCTCGAGCAGGGCCACGAAGCAGTCGATATGTTGCGCTTCCGCCCAAACATTGTGGTTGAGGAGCTAGATGCGCACACCGAAGATGATCTAAGCCGTATTCAAATTCACTCGCCTTCAGGCTTAATCGAGCTCGCGCTCGTGAAACCCTGCCCACGCTGCCCGATCCCAAATATCAATCCCTACACCGCAAGCAGCTCGCCTGAGGTCGTAGACACTTTGGCAAGCTATCGCTCGCTTGCGCGTATGGATGGTGCAGTTTGTTTCGGAATGAATGCTATTGTGCTGTCTGGAGCAGGCCACCCGCTGCACGTTGGACAACGCTTTGACGCCGACTACGCAATTTAAAGGAATACCTGTATGGTCATGATGTTGCCGTTTTTAAGTGCGCTCCTCGCGATTTGGTTTACCTTACGCGGCAATCGTCCTTACACAATCCGAACCTGGATCTTTACGTTTGTGATTTTCCTCGTATGGATGCATTACCACATGACTGATAAATTGAGTATTTCACTATGAGCGCCCCTTTGCTAGATATTGATGGTAACCGCTCCTACTTTGGCAGATCGCTCTCTTATTGGCTTAACGCTGCGGCGTTAGCGGCAGTATGCGGATCGTTAATCGAGGCGCTTTTTTGGCAAATCGCTTTCAACGAACTCCCCTGTCCTCTGTGTCAATTGCAACGGGTCGCGCTCACACTCGCAGGCGTCGGCATGATGCTCAATATTCGTTTTGGACCGCGTGCCACACACTACGCAATCATCCTAGCCTCTGCACTCGCAGGCGCCACGGCCTCCGTTCGACAAGTTCTACTGCATATTGCGCCAGGTGACGCCGGTTACGGCTCGACCCTTTTTGGTCTTCATTTTTACACGTGGGGATTCATCTCTTTCTTCATCATGATGCTGTTTTGTGTCGCAATGCTTTGTATCGATCGTGACCACCTACAACAATCAAAAGCAGTCACTGTGACCACCTTATCCACATTTCTAATTGGACTGTTTTTCCTTATTGCCGCCGCCAACACTGTTAGTGCGGTAGCAGTCTGCGGATTTGGTCCCTGCCCCGATAACCCAACGCAGTATCTGTGGCAAAAATAATGCATGACCTGCACTTGCGGCTCATCACTTGGGTCGGATGCTTGTTTTTATTTTTAACGACGGCGCATTCGGCGCCGTTAAATCAGCCACTCGTAACACTTCATCAGCCGGTACCAGGCGGCGTTGCAGTGATAGAAATCACACCTAAATTAGCCAAAGGCACGACACCCGACATACGCTTTCTGCACAAGCGTGTGTTGATGACACGCGACAGTGCTGGGAGATCCTTTGCCATTGTAGGGATCCCTCTGAGCACCAAACCAGGTATGCACAACATCACTGTCGCAACAGGCACCACAAAAAATTCGCTCAGTTTTGAAGTCCGAGACAAGGTCTATCGCGAACAACGCATCACCCTCAAGAGCAATAAACACGTTCATTTATCCGACGAGGACTTAGCGCGCTATAAGCGCGAAGCCACTCTTCAAGACAACGCGTATCAACAGTTCAGTCAAGGTCATCCAAGCAACTTGATCCTTGATCGACCTGTCGACGCACCGCTATCCAGTCCGTTTGGCACCAAACGCTACTTCAATGGCGAAGCGCGCGCACCGCACTCAGGCTTGGATTTTGCCGCGCCAACTGGTACGCCTATCAAAGCGCCTGCTGCGGGCACCGTCATCTTGACAGGAGACTTCTTCTTTAATGGGAAAACAGTCTTTGTTGATCACGGACAGGGCATGATCAGTATGTTCTGCCATCTATCTGTGATCGGCGTGACAGAAGGTCAAAAACTGGAGCGCGGTCAAGTCCTGGGGAAAGTAGGTGCGACCGGTCGTGTAACCGGTGCTCACCTACACTGGAACGTGAGTCTGAATGATGCACGTGTCGATCCAGCTATTTTTATTGGGTTGTTTTCCCCATAGGACCCACCGCACTGCCTAACGGCTAGGCTTCAGACGGTGGCACATAAGCGCCATACTGATTCGCCTCGGGCGCTGTCTCTTGTGCGTACCAGTAAATCAACACCAAAATTCCAATGACAGTGATGAAGATCAACTGCCACCAGCCGGTGCGTCCGATATCGTGTAGGCGTCGGGCGCCAGCAGCCCACAAAGGCAAAACGAACGCGAGACTGATGATCATCGAAATCATGTTGCCCAACGCCAGGCCAGCGATCCAATTGACCAGAAATGTGAACAGATAGAACCACCAAAACTCACTGCGTGTCGCACGTCCAGAAAAAGTGGCGAATTTTGACAGGCAAGTCGAAACGGCTGTACTAAATTTCATAGTCCCTCCGGTGATCATGAGAAAAATTAGATTTTAGTGCGTATCCCGATACAATCAAGCAATAACGAAACTACAGGCGCCAACGGCATGACTATCCACTTTATTCGTCACGGTGAGACCTTACTGAATGCCGCTCGCGTCATCCAGCCTGCCGATACACCACTCGGCCCCCGTGGGCTTGCGCAAGCTGAATTGGTCGCACAACGTATCCAAGCGCTCAAGCCTGCTGCAATTCTAAGTAGCGATATGCCGCGCGCCTGGCAAACGACACAAGCCATCTCAAAAGCGACCGGTCTTGTCCCCCAAACCACAGCCCTGCTCTGGGAGCGCAATTTTGGAGACTTCCGGGGCAAGCCACAAAACGCGTTTGACTTCGATCCGATTAGCATGGAGGGTGCACCGCCCAACGGTGAGTCGCTGGCAACATTTCATGCCCGGGTTGAAGAAGCCCTCGCACACGCGCTCGCATTGCACGCCACGCTCAATGGTCCACTGATCGTAGTCAGTCATGGGCTGGTGATTCACTCTTTGCTCGAGCGGTGTGTTGATCTCAATGGGCATGCCCTGCCTGAGCGCATCAGCAACACTGCTGTCAGCACCATCGATCCAGCTAAACCACATCGTGCAATACTAGTTAACTGTACCCTGCACCTGTCTGGCTCCGCGCTAGCAGATGATGCGAAAAGTCTCTCTGGAGGCTAAGCCGCCTGCGGGTTACTTAGCACCAAATAGCCGCTTGATCCGCGACCAAAGAATCGAGGCAAGTACAGCGAGTGGATTTATAGCAGTCGATGCGGGTACGTGCTGCCCCTTAGGATCTTGAATGACTCCAGCCACGTTACGGCCAAAGTCTGCAATCATCCTGCGCACGAACTCCTGCACCAGACCCGATCGCGAAAACTGGGCAAGAGGCCCTTGCAAAACATAGGTCAGTTCGACAAAAACTTTTGTACGCGCTTGGTCTAAGCTTTCTACGCGGTAGAGTACGTCTCCGGTTGCGCGCGATTGGGTTAGGGCATCTTGCCCGCTTCCATGCAAAACCGCGCTTCTATTCTGCGCATCGAGCTCAAGCCTCGCTCGCCCCTTAAATGACGCTGACATCGGGCCAAATTTCACTGCGACAGATCCCGTCACCTCGGCGCCAGACATCTCATCAACTTGTGCGCCAGGTAAACAAGCGGCCACACGACGCAGATCCGTCATGAATGCCCAGACGTCATCAGCCGCGCAAGGCACCTCAAAAAAACCATCGACTTTTGTGCCGTTCGTCTTGCTATCCGTCGTCACTGAAACAGAGTCTGTCGGAACCTGTTGTGACTCGGCTGCGCGACCACTTTCTTGTGCGCTAAACCCCTCAAAACGTTCAGGTTGTGTTGTGGCACTGCGCTCAGGCGACTGAAGACCGTGCTTGCTACCCCGCAAAAGAGTAATTTCAGCATCAGGGTTCTGCGACAAATCGCGCAAGACACTCATGATGGCAGCCACGATTCCCATATAACCGGTGCAGCGACAGATATTGCCCGCAAGCTCTATCCGCACACGCTCTTCGTCTGCATCAGGTA
>CAIYWO010000085.1 GCA_903929925.1 uncultured beta proteobacterium
CCAGGCCAACGATGTGGACCGTTTTCCCAGCCCACGTCACAGAAATCTCGACACCACCAAGGTAGTCCATGCCAATTTCTTGTGCCGTTTGCTTCGCAAGCTGCTGCCCAGCAAGTTCGTCGTGATCGGTCAAGGACCACAGCGTTACACCTCGCTCTTTTGCGCGTCGCGCTACCGTATCTGGCGAGAGCAGTCCATCTGACACCGTCGAATGACAGTGCAGATCAGCGCAAAATAAGTTGGATCGCTCAGACATACAGCCTAGGACTCCGGATATCACTAATTATTCAAAAAGCTTTTGACAACATTCACTTGATCGTCGGCCATGAGCGTTGGCGCGTGACCGACTCCTGTAACACGGAAAGCTTGCGCATTGCGATTACGGCTAAGCATTTGTACAAGTGTTTGCTCAGACAATAAGTCGGAATCATTGCCGCGCACAATCAATGTTGGGCAACTGACCGAATCAAACGCGGACCACAATATCGCCTCGCCTTGCGCAGCCGACTCTGGCGTCATCGCTTTAAATGGTTCGGCTAGCGCTAAATCGTAATGCTTCACCCACTTGCCGTTTTGTTCAATATACGTATGCTGCGTCAACGCGGCCCACTGCTCAGCAGTGTGGGGTCCGAAAGAAGCTGCCGTTTGCTTGACATACGCCACCGCCGACTCAAAGGAGTCGAAGCTAACCGGCTCTCCGACATACTGCCCAATCCGCACAAGTGACGCGGGCTCAATGTGCGGCCCAACATCATTTAAGACCAACCGGTCTAGACGCATCCCACTCGGTGGCAGCGCTGTGGTCATTCGTGCAGGTAAGAGCGCCGGAGCATGAGATTGGCTAGCAGCAAGAATCCCTGCGTACGCCAAACCGATCAGCCCACCCATAGAGGTGCCAACCCAAGATAGACGTTGCGGTTGCAACCTCCCAATCAGCGTCACCATATCACTTGTGTATTGAGGCACAGCATAGAACATTGGCTGTGTTAAGCGGTCAGATAAACCCCTGCCCACGACATCTGGGCAGACAACACGATAGCGGCTCGACAATGACTGGGCTAGCACATCAAAATCGCGTCCTGTCCGTGTCAGACCATGCACGCACAAGACAACATCTGGATTATGTTTATCACCCCATTCCCAATACGCCATGCGGTGCGTCCCCGCAGGACTCACGCAAGAAATCGCCTCGAGACGGGGTGGGGTATCTGCCATTTATTTCTTCAACATACCAGCGTTACGCGCGTCTTCCATGACCAAGGGCTCTTTCTCTTTCATGAACGCAGGGATTTTTTCAAGTGGGATGTCAACGAGTACAAAGCCACCCTCTTCCAAGCGCTTTTTGGTCGCCACATCGGCATTCAACTGCGCCATGAAATCAGACATTTTTTTCTGGATGTCTATGGGTGTGCTCTTAGGCATGCCAATACCCCGATAAGCGCCATCCACCCAGTTCAAGCCCAACTCTTTGAAGGTCGGAACATCAGGCAAGGCGGGATGGCGTGTTTCGGTTGCGACGGCTAACGTACGAACGCGTGCTTTTTGCTGAATGGCCAAAGGCAAATATCCCATCGCGCCATCAACGTGCATGCCAATCAGCGATGAGACTAAATCGCCAGTTCCTTTGAAAGGCACGTACTCAACCTTTACGCCAGCAAGCTTATTCAAGCGCTCTGTAGCCATGTGATTCGCCGAATATTGCGCTGAACCCGCAAGAGTCATTTTCCCGGGATTTTTTTTCGCAGCAGCGATGAACTCTTGATAAGTCTTGTATGGGCTGTCCGCAGACACCATCAACGCATCTGGTGTGAAATGGTAGTAATAAACTGCATTAATGTCTTGTGTTTTGTACTGCGTTCCATCCTGCAAAGGCTGCAACATGATGTGCGGAATATTCACGCCAACAATGTTTGTACCATCCGCTGGATAGGTGTTCATCTGACTCCAGACTAACGCACCGCCCGCACCAGCTCGGTTAATGACAACCATAGGCTGCTTAAATTGCTTTGCGGAGATGTCTGATTGGAGACGCGCCACCACATCGGACTCTCCTCCGGGCGGAAATGGAATAATGTATTGAATCGGCTTGTCAGAAAAAACCTGTGCCTGCACAGACACTGCTGGGCCTATCGCAAGACTTACCAAACTTACTGCACCAACCAGTTTTGCTAAACGCATAACGTATCTCCGTTGTCGAATATTGATTCTTATTGATAGCCTGAGTTTAGCTGAGTCCAACGCCTGCGTGTCACTTAATTCAGGCCTAAAAAACCCGCTTTCGGTAGCTATTTTTAGTAGTTTGGATGCCAATAGCGACGGCTCAAATCACGTTGTCCTGCGACCGTCAGTTCTGTTTGTTGCGAGCGAACGGTAATCGCACCATGCGTATCGGAACGCCAGACCGTAGCGCCTGCTCGCCGCCACCGGCTCTCGACCAGAGGGTCGGGATGCTCAAAGCGATTGCGATACCCCACCAACGCTAACGCATGCCGGGGACGGACAGCATGCACGAACTCAGAACTCGACGACGAGGCAGACCCATGATGGGGCACCACAACGACATCAACATCCAACAGTTTTCGGTGCTGGGCTACCACGTCGCGCTCCTGCTGTGCCGGCAGGTCGCCTGGCAGTAATACCGTGTGATGTGACCCACTAATTTTCAATACGCAGCTCTGTGCATTTGTACGCACTTTTGAGGATCTTTTACCGACTACGTTGACCCCACTTAAGTTATCCTGCGACTGCCCCGGATGCAAAAAAGTAAATGTCACGCCATCCCAACGCCAGGTCACGCCAGATTCACAGCGTCGGACGTGCAAATTACGAAGGAAGGTTGCTTCGGTTTCGACTGGATCATCTCTTTCTGAATGGCGCAACTGGGATCGCATACGACGCCGCCGCAAGCGCTCTTGCAAAAGACCCGCGACATCAAACGATGCAAAGCTCAGTGGAATCTCACGTTCTGTGTAGATAGATTCGAGACCACCCGTATGGTCTAGATCAGCATGGGACAAAACGACTGCATCGATCGCTCGCACCCCAAGCGCTCTCAGCAACGGAATGACAACGCGCTGACCAGCATCTGTTTGGCCCATTGAGGGGCCAGTATCAAACAACAGATTATGCCCTGTGGTGCGTACCAAAATAGCTGCACCTTGACCGACGTCCATGGCAGTCAGTGCCCAATCACCGTGTGCGGGCCGTTCAGGTTGCCAGGCAAGCGCAGGCAGCATTAAAAACCACCCAGTCCAACGTACGGGTGTGCCGAGCGGCGCTAACGCCCAGACCGTGCCCGCCAAGGAAATGACCAGCCACACCAACGGCATCGCTGCAACGTCCACGGCGCTCCACGGCGCTTGTGCGATCCAGGTAATTGGAATCAGTACGCCGTGCAGTGCTGCATGCGCCAACATGCCTAGCCAAGACGTCAGCAAGTCCACATTCGGCAAGACTGACAGCAACGCCACCAATAAAGCCAACGGCGTCACGATAAAACTCACGACCGGAATCGCCAACGCGTTTGCGAAAGGCGAACTGAGTGACACTTGCTGAAATAAAAAAGCTAAGGGAGGTGTCATCGCAATCGTGATCAGCCACTGCAAGCGAGTCGCCTCACATAATGCAATCCAGACCCGTTGCCAAGCGCGCTTCACGTCGGTGTACGCAAGTGTCGCTTGGGCGGCGCTAAAGAGCACCGCGACTGCACCAAAGGACAACCAAAATCCTGTCGCCAGCGGCGCCCAGGGGTCGATCACGACAAGTGCGCCAGCGGCAAAGCACAACACGCCCGACATTGAAACAGGCAATCTGAGCATCAACGCAAGACACACTACGAGCAACATAAAAAAGGTACGCCTGGCTGGCACACCCCAACCGGCAAGCAGGCAATAGCCTAAACCGACCACGACCGAGGCAAAAGCCGCTAACACGCGGGCGGGGATCCATTCAGACAAGGCGCGTTGCCTGAAGCGCAAACGTCGACCAACGATGAGCATTAACCACCCTCCCATCGCTGCAATCATAGTGACATGCGACCCCGAAATCGAGACGAGATGGGTGATCCCTGTAAGATTAAAGACACGCCAATGCTCCGGCCGAACACTATCCTGATCACCGATGGCTAGCGCGATTAACACCGCTGCGTACAGTTTTTGATCTAGGTTCTGGCGCATACGGACACGCAATGTTTGCCGCACCCGCCCCACGACAACGGATAGACTGCCCCAGGACTCATCACGCTGCCATGTGGGCACGCCACGCACACGTCCAAGTGCACGCACGTTACGAGCAAATGCGTGGCCCTCGTAATCAAATCCATGTGGGTTGACCAAACCTCGTGGTGCTCTCAATATGAGCGCAGCACGCCACACCTGACCAGGCATGACCTCTCTGCGCTCAGCATCCACACCTGCTCGCCAGGACACCTCAATATCACGCGGAACGCCCAGGGGAACCGGTTCAAGGACACGCGCCTCAAAACGCATACTGTCCGACTGATCACGCACCATCGATTCGATACGAAACACAACGCGCGTAACAACGCTCTCAAGCGCCGGATCCAATCGATCTTGCAATCTGAGCTCGGCCCGCCACACCACCCAAGTCGCCATGAGCAGTCCAGCAAAGATCAGCACGAACGCTCGCTCGCAATACGGTAACCATTTACAGTTGCAGCGCTGTCTGTGCAATCGAGTTGTCACGACGTACAGCAAGATGCCAGAGAATGTCATGGCACCCAGCCATGCAATCGTCACCTGACTTAGGATTGCCAAGCTTGGCAACACAGGGAGCGTCAGCGCGTAGGAGGCAACCAATACACATAACAAACCGAGAGCTCTACCCATTGCCGCGCCACGTAAAGCACTGCATGGTGCAAGGCATCGGACGTCAATGCAAGCCCTGGTGGATCACTTCAGCTAAGGAAATCTACCCTGAGGTTCGCGGTAGATTCAACGTTAGTCTTAGCCCGCGATGTTCAGTGTTTTCCGCCCTTAAGGTGCCACCGTGCAGGACGGCGATGCTACGGGCGATGCTCAGACCGAGTCCTGTCCCGCCCGTGTCACGGCTGCGCGACGACTCGACCCGGTAAAACGGCTCAAACAACATACCCAGCTCCGATACAGGCACTCCGGGCCCTTCATCTTCAATCACAACTTGCAACATCGCTTCTGAATCAGTCAGTTGCACATGGGCGATCTGTCCATATTTGACTGCGTTCTCAATTAAATTCGCGAGGCAACGCTTCAACGATTGAGGTCGGCACACGAGATCATCTTCAGCATGTCCGACAAGATGAACGACGTGCCCTAACTCCAGACTGTCGCTTTGCAGGGACTTTAGTAGCAAATTGACATCGATTGAAGCTAGAGGCTCACCATCCTGAACGCCGCGCATGTAGTCGAGCGTGCCGCTCACCATGGATTCAAGCTCCGCCAGATCTTGTTTGAATTTCGCTTGGGTAACTTCATGCTCAAGAAGCTCTGCCCGCAAACGCATCCGCGTGATGGGGGTTTTCAAGTCATGCGACATAGCTGTCAAGATGCGCGTGCGGTCACTCAAGTACTTGGATAACCGCGCCTGCATCTCGTTGAGTGCTCGCGCCGCACTCACGACTTCAGTGGGCCCTTTCTCTGGCAGAGGAGCCCGGTCGATATTTTCGCCAAGCCTCTCGGCCGCCTGCGCAAACGTCTTTAAGGGTCGAGTGACCCAGCGCACCCCGTACCAGGCAAGCCCAATGACGGCTAACAGCAGCACTAATGCGCTGACGAGAGCACGATACGGCCATGACACTGCTTGGGGCTCAAGGGTAGAGTCAACGCTTAACCAGACGCCATCAAGCAACTTGACGTGTGCGATGAGCGCTGGCGACCCCACTGTAGAAACGCCCCGCCCTTCAGGTCGAGCACGGCGTGCCCCGTGTTCTATTCCGGGCGCAGCGCGCAGATTCTCCGGCGAGCGTGCTCGAATATTCACCCAGATTTCTCGGTCGCGCCCAAGCTTGTGTCGCAGCATCGACACGAACACAGCCTCTTGAGGGCTAGACTCTACCTCCCCCGTCTTTGGCTGTGGCGCAGTCGCATGCAGACCAATGCGCAATTGCGGCGACCTCAGAACCCGAATAATTCGTTCACGTTCAGCTGCGTCACTGGAGTCAAGTAACTGCGCGATATCAATGACTCGCATCACCGATTGCATGCCACTTGCACGCGCAAGAAATTCACCACGATCCTGTAACAAGATGCTGAGACTTACCACTTGCGCAAGAATCAGACCTCCGACAAAAAGGATGACCAAACGACTGGACAAGGATCGAGGTAACCAGCGCATCAGTGCTCAACCTCAATTTCGGACGCGAGTACATACCCTTGCCCGCGCGCTGTCTTGATAAGAGTAGGTTCCTTGGGATTATCACCAAGCCTTCGGCGAACACGGCTCACCTGAAGATCAATACTGCGATCAAATGGATCTGCTTCTCGGGACTGCGTGAGGTCGATCAACTGGTCACGTGTCAAAATCCGGTTTGGATGATCTAGAAAAATACGAAGTAAGCGGAATTCGGTGCCACTCAAGGCTAAGCGTGACCGGTCGGGTCCAATCAGATCTCGCGTTGCGACCTCAAGCGTCCAACCAGAAAAATGAATAAGCCGCGCATCGTCGGGACGCAAATTAGGGGGTAAGGCTCGTGCACGACGCAGGATGCTTTTAATCCGCGCCACGAGTTCACGTGGGTTGAAGGGCTTGGCAAGATAGTCATCGGCCCCCATCTCTAGGCCGACAATCCGATCGATTTCCTCGCCGCGAGCCGTCAACATCAACACCGGCACATCGGATTGGCTACGAAGCTCGCGACATAGTGTGAGGCCATCTTCCCCCGGAAGCATGACGTCAAGCACGATCAAATCAGGCATGGCAACCGAAATCGCGGAGCGCATTGCGCGGCCATCCGCGGCCGCCGATACGCGATAGCCTTGCTTTTGCAGATATTCGCTTAATAAGTCCCGGATATCCCGGTCGTCATCTACGACGAGTATGTGGTCCATGGTGTCATCATGCCTCTGAAGCCTCAGTCTGACCAGCTTCTTTTCCAGAAAATTGTATTGCAATGTGTCAAAACCCGACTTTTAGGCTTGGCGTTACAAATCGGCGCTTGTTTGACACAAAAAAATTGCGATTGACTGATTGAATACGCCTTGTCCACAGCACAGGTTTCGCTGAGACATCTCGTTTACTTCAATAGGAATACAAAATGAACACACCACGTAAATTCGCAACTCGCCTGATGGCCACCGTTGGTTTTGGCCTGTTGATGGTCGGCGCACACGCACAAACTAGTCCAGCCCCCTCCACCACACCGGCTCCAACAGCATCACAGCCCCAGTGCCACGGGAAAGGCCATGGAGATAAGGGGCACGGAATGGGTATGGGCCAGGGCCAGGGTATGGGGCAAGGCATGGGCTCAGGCATGCAGGGCGAAGGCGGCAAAAAGGCTCAGGCATGTGGCGGCGAACGACATGCCGCGATTCGGGAGCTCATGACCAACCAGGAACGCCAAGCGATGAAAGAAAAAATGCGTACGGCTAAGTCACCCGAGGAGCGCAAGCAACTCATGGCAGCCAACCGCGTTGAGATGGAAAAGCGTGCCAAGGAAAAAGGCATCACCTTGCCCGCACCACGCTCGGGTCAGCATGGCCACGGCAATAATCAGTCGGGTTAACACCGACTGCCGGGACGTTGCGTTTCTAGAGGCGCAACGTCCGCAGTGACCCTCTTCGTGATAAGGTTTAAACATCTTCTGTCACAGGATGTTTAAGCATGTCTGAATCAACCAAACGTAGCACACGACTGCTGCGAACCGGACGAAACCATTCGGGTTGGGTTAATGCGCCGGTTTCACGCGCGAGTACCTATGTCTTTGATACCGTCCAGGAATGGCGTGACACGCGCAAGCGCCGAGATGTCGAGCGACTGCCATCGTATGGCGCGCGCGGTACTGATTCAACGTATGCGCTAGAAGATGCCGTTGTCGAATTAGAAGGAGGCCATCGCGGCTTTCTATTTCCGACAGGCCAAGCAGCCATCGCAGTGACATTGTTGGCATTCCTAAAGCCAGGTGATCACATTCTGCTGAGCGATGCCTCCTACGAACCCGTTCGTAACTTTTGTAAGCATCAGCTTGCCGACCTTGGTATCAGCCATAGCTTTTATCCTCCAGACGGCAGTGGCATCGAGGCCTTGATTCAGCCTAATACAAAAATCCTGTATGTCGAATGCCCGGGAACCATTACCTACGACATGCTCGATCTGCCGCGTATTTCCGACATCGCTAAGAAACACAACTTGTGGCTGATTGCAGATAACACTTGGGGCTCAGGCTGGCTGTATCAACCGCTCAAACTGGGTGCAGATATTTCAATTACCGCCATCACCAAATATATTGGAGGTCATTCCGATTTGATGATGGGAGCCTCTGTCGCCAACGAACGCGCGTGGCCAGCGCTCCAAAAAGCGACCTATGGCTTCGGCCAAACGGTTGGTGCTGATGATGCCTTCATGGCACTACGTGGCGTACGTTCCATGCCGCTGCGCTTAAAGACGCATGGCGAGAGTGCACTACTCGTCGCGCAATGGCTAACGTCTCGCCCAGAAATTGCGCATGTCTTTTGTCCTGCACTGCCCGACGATCCTGGTCATGCGCTCTGGAAGAAGCATTGCAATGGGACAAACGGTCTGGTGTCCTTTGAATTACAAAAACGATATTCCCAAGCCCAAGCGGAAGGCGTCATTGATGCGCTCGCTTTATTTGGCTTGGGCGCCTCATGGGGCGGTTTTGAGAGCTTGGTTATTCCAACGGATCTTGCAGGAACACGCGTCTTGACGGATTGGAGTCAACGCGGAGCTGTTGTGCGATTGCATATTGGACTCGAAGACACTGAGGATCTGATCGCTGACCTTGATCAAGCCTTCAAAACACTGTCATAAAAACACACACCTACTCGCCAACAATCGATTTCATTAACTAGAGGATGCCTTATGAACTCAAACTACACGTCACGCAGAGCCACTTTGGCTGCAAGTGCTGCGCTGTTCGCAACTGTCGCTCTTTCTTCCGCGCTGAGCTTCGCGCAGACACTTCAGCCCTTGGCGGACTTCCCCAAGCAATCGATCACCATCGTGTCACCCTTCCCACCCGGTGGAGGTAACGACAAGATATCCAGATTGTTGGCTGCCGAACTTGCAACCATTGTCGGCCAACCCGTAGTCGTTGAGAATCGCGGTGGTGCGGGGGGCAATCTTGGCACCACGTCCGTCGCAAAAGCAAAACCTGATGGCTACACCATTCTGACTTCACAGACGAGCATCATCGGGGTGAATCCCGCGCTGTACCCGAACGCTGGCTTCGTCCCCCAAAAGGACTTTGAACCCCTTTCGCAGTTGACAAGCGCACCGGTTGTATTTGTGGTCCGTGCGGACAGTCCTTACAAGTCGATGAAAGACTACATCGCGGATGCACGAGCCCGCCCAGATGTCGTGAACTTCGCCACACCTGGCAATGGCACACTCTCGCACTTGACGACTGCGCGCCTAGCCACGCAAGAAAACATCAAGCTCACGCACATCCCGTACAAAGGCGCAGGACCTGCCACGACGGACTTGCTCGGTGGACAAATCGCCATGCTTGTCACCTCACCCTCTTCAGTTGAAGGCTTGGTGTCGTCCGGAAAACTACGTGTACTCGCGGCAACGAATGACAATTTGTTGGGTGTCTTCAAAGGTACGCCGACGCTAGAGAGCTTGGGCATTAAGGACATGAATGTAGCGGATTGGTACGGTGTGTTCGTACCAAAGGGCACTCCGGCCGATCGCATTGCATATCTGGAGCAAGCGGTACGCAAAGCTATGTCAACGGCAGACATGAAGTCGAAAGTGAACCAGAGCGGCTCTGAGGTCATCGGCAACTCGCGCAACGACTTCATCAAAACGGTCAACAAAGAAATCGCTGACTGGGGCGCAGTTGTAAAAGCCTCAGGCGTAAAAGTAGATTAAGCCCCACCGCCAGTTAAGAACCGCCGTGTACGGATAGCCAAGTGCTGCGTACTTATTTCTCAGAAATAAGTACCAGTAATTGGATCTCCGTACACGGCACCCTCCACCAAGTGCTGCGTACTTATTTCTCAGAAATAAGTACCAGTAATTGGATCTCCGTACACGGCGTCCCCCACCAAGTGCTGTTTACTTATTTCGTATTCTTCGGTATACCGTGCTGCGCAGC
>CAIYWO010000086.1 GCA_903929925.1 uncultured beta proteobacterium
GCGCCCGTCGATCCGACCGGGCCAACTGAATTGCGGGTACTCGGCGAGCGTTTTAACGCGATGCTGACGGCCTTACGCCTGTCGGAGTCAACCAAACGTACGCTATTGGCCGGGTTGCCACATGACTTGAAAGCACCGCTGTCGCGTATGTGGCTGCGGGTAGAAATGTCTGAGGAAGCCACCCTGAAAGAGGGCATGCGCAATGACCTGCAGGATATGCAACATATTGTGGATCAGTTCATTCATTACCTGCGGGGCACCGACTTAGAGTCCTATCGCTTTACGATATTTTCTTTAGATCAATGGTTGCGCGAGCGCATCTCCACATGGCAGCAAGCAGGCAAAGACATACTGCTGGTCGGTGTACCCGCGCGGGCATCAATCCGAGCCGATCAGGTCGCACTGTCGCGGCTCTTGGACAATCTTATTGGCAACGCGCTGCATCATGGCGCCCCTCCTGTTCAAGTTCGGCTCGTGACAGAGGCCAAGACCGCTGTACTGACCGTGACAGATCATGGCCCTGGAATTCCAGAAGCACTGCGCGCAGAGGCACTCAAGCCTTTTGTCAGGCTCGACGAAGCCCGCACTCGGTCCGGGAACGTCGGTCTTGGCCTGTCGCTTGTCGATTCAATTGTGCGCGCTCATACTGGCACCCTGACCCTTGGCCAGAGCCCAGAGGGCGGACTGCAAATTGAGGTCCGACTGCCCCTCCTGTCGACGGCCTAGAACGTCCTGGGCAACCGATCTGGGTAGGAATGCCTCTGTCGTGGCAAAATGTACCTTTGATGCTCTCTATTGCGCCCTCTAAACGGTATGACCCAAGAATCCTCCGCCCCCGTTACAACGAATTTTCTACGCAACATCATTGATGCTGATCTCGCTGCACGAAAGTTTGAGGGTAAGCGCTGGGCAGGCGGGCCCGGGCCGGCCTCGGTTCAGGCGGGGGGATCCGTTGACCTTGCACGTATCCGCACACGCTTCCCCCCCGAGCCCAATGGCTATCTGCATATCGGTCACGCAAAAAGCATTTGCTTGAACTTCGGCTTGGCGCGCGACTACGGCGGGGTCTGTCACCTTCGCTTTGACGATACCAATCCCGAGAAAGAAGAGCAGGAGTACGTCGATGCCATTATCGATGCGGTGAAATGGCTTGGCTTTGATTGGAAATCCAACAATAGCGAGCACCTGTACTTTGCGAGCAGTTACTTTGCGACGATGTATGCCTGCGCCGAAGCGCTGATTCTGGCGGGTCATGCCTATGTTGACGAGCAAAGCCCAGAAGAAATGCGCCTGATGCGAGGCACACTCACTGAAGCAGGAAAGAACTCTCCCTTCAGAGATCGACCAGCACAAGAGTCCCTGCAGCTGCTGCGCGACATGCGTGACGGCAAGCATGCCGATGGCAGTATGGCCTTACGCGCGCGCATCGATATGGCCTCACCCAACATCAACTTGCGTGACCCAGTCCTCTACCGTATTCGCCATGCCACACACCATCGCACCGGCAACACCTGGTGCATTTACCCGATGTATGCCTTTGCGCATCCGATCGAAGATGCACTCGAAGGCATTACGCACAGCATTTGCACGCTCGAATTCGAAGACCAGCGTCCGTTTTATGACTGGACCCTGAACCGACTACAAGAGCTGGGGCTCTTTGCGGCACCCCTACCCCATCAGTACGAATTCGCGCGGCTCAATATGAGCTACATCGTCACCAGCAAACGCAAGCTCTTGCAACTGGTTAAAGAGGGTCATGTCAACGGCTGGGATGATCCCCGGATGCCGACCATAGCCGGGTTGCGCCGCAGGGGGTACACGGCCTCAGCGCTGCGTTTATTCTGCGAGCGCACGGGCGTCTCAAAGTCTAATTCCCGCATCGACTACAGTTTGCTTGACCAAGCCCTGCGCGAGGATCAGGATCCCGTCGCCCTGCGCTCGGTAGCAATCCTCGATCCCTTAAAGCTCGTCATCACGAACTTCCCGGCAGACCACGTTGAGCCCTGTCATGCGCCACGCAATCCTCATGCACCCGACGCTGGGATGCGTGAATTCGGTCTGACCCGAGAGGTATGGATCGAGCGCGAAGACTTCGCCGAAGTGCCACCTAAAAAATACTTTAGGCTGTTTCCGGGCAACAGCGTTCGCCTGAAATACGGCTACGTCGTCACCTGCACAGGCTGTGTGAAGGACGCCGACGGCAACATACTTGAAGTCCACGCTGAGTACAACCCTGACACCAAGAGTGGCACGCCAGGCTCTGACGCCGTGAAAGTTAAAGGTAATGTGACTTGGATCAGCACGTCACAGGCCGTGCCAGCTGAAATCCGACTGTATGACCGACTTTTTTCAGAACCCTTTCCCGATGCTGGCGAGAGCGATTTTCTGAGCTGTCTCAACCCACATTCCGTGCAAGTGGTTAAAGCATTCCTCGAGCCTGGCACAGCGCTCGTTCCAGGAGTGGTGACTCAGTTTGAACGCTTAGGCTACTTCGTGGTTGACCCCGTCGATTCCAAGCCAAATGCGCCTGTGTTTAATCGTGTCACGACCCTGAAAGACACATGGGCTGCGGCAAGTTAAGCCGCGACCTCGGGCGATGGCTCTAAACGCGCAGTTGCTCCGCAGCCTTTACTAAGGCCGCGGGCATTGGTACCGGTCGATTGCTCTCGCGATCCACATACACATGCACAAAGTAGCCTTGGGCTGCTGCAACCGGGTCATCGTTTCTGAAAATACCGACCTCATAGCGGATGCTGCTGGTCCCCAGATGGGCGAGTCGCAGACCAACATACACTGTGTCGGGAAACGCAATCGAGCTGTAGTAACGACACTGCGTTTCAGCCACGAGCCCCACAATCGTCGAGCGCTGCAGATCGAGCACACCGTGCTCGATCAAGAACGCATTGACCGCGGTATCGAAGTAAGAGTAATACACCACGTTGTTGACGTGCCCAAATACATCGTTATCTTTCCAGCGCGTTTCAATGCGATGGAAATGCGCAAATGCACTGCGCGTCTCGGCGGGGGGACGACTCATTGTTATCGCAAGGCCTTATAACGAATACGCTTGGGTGCCGCACCGGCTTCGCCCAAACGTCGCTTTTTATCCGCCTCGTACTCTTGATAGTTACCATCAAAGAAGACCACTTGCGAATCACCTTCAAAAGCCAGAATGTGTGTCGCGATACGATCAAGGAACCAACGATCATGGCTGATCACCATGATCGAACCTGCGAACTCAAGCAACGCGTCCTCAAGTGCGCGCAAGGTTTCGACGTCCAAATCGTTTGACGGTTCGTCCAGCAGTAAAACGTTACCGCCCGTAATCAGGGTTTTGGCCAAGTGCAAACGGCCGCGCTCACCACCGGACAACTGACCAACCTGCTTGCCCTGATCCGCACCCTTGAAGTTAAAGCGACCCAGATAGGCACGTGCAGGCATTTCAAAGCGTCCGACCGTTAATAAGTCTGCACCATCCGCGATCGAATCAAAGACCGTTTTTGCGTCAGGCAAGGCATCACGAGACTGATCAACAAAGGCAATCTTCACGGTCTGGCCAATCTTGACCTCTCCGCTGTCAGGTGTGTCCTGCCCGGCGATCATTCGAAAGAGCGTCGACTTACCCGCACCGTTTGGACCAATAATGCCAACGATCGCACCTGGTGGTACCCGAAAGCTCACGTTATCCATCAGCAGCTTGTCACCAAAGGCTTTGGTCACATTTACAAACTCGATTGCATCGTTTCCGAGTCGCTCAGCCACAGGAATAAAAATCTCCTGTGTTTCGTTACGCTTTTGATATTCATGCGAAGACAGTTCTTCAAAGCGCGTCATACGTGCTTTGGCTTTAGCCTGGCGTCCTTTTGCGTTCTGACGTACCCATTCAAGTTCTTTCTTGATGGTCTTCTGCCGTGCCGATTCACTGGCTTCTTCCTGCTTCAGACGATCATTTTTCTGCTCTAGCCACGAGCTGTAATTGCCTTTCCAGGGAATTCCATGACCGCGGTCCAACTCAAGAATCCACTCTGCTGCGTTATCCAGAAAGTAGCGATCGTGCGTCACACCAACGACAGTACCTGGAAATTTAGCCAGGAATTGCTCGAGCCACTCAACACTTTCCGCATCCAGGTGGTTGGTCGGCTCATCGAGCAGCAGCATGTCCGGCTTAGAGAGCAAGAGGCGACACAGCGCAACGCGGCGTTTTTCACCGCCAGAGAGTTTGCCGACGTTCGCATCCCATGGTGGCAGGCGCAAGGCATCGGCCGCGATTTCCATCTGCGTGCCCATATCGTCTGAGCCGCTGGAGGCCGCGGCTGAAATGATGGCTTCAAGCTCGGCCTGTTCAGCAGCAAGCTTGTCAAAATCCGCATCGGGCTCAGCATAGGCCGCGTAGACCTCATCCAGCCGCTTTTTTGCAGACATCACAGCGCCTAAGCCTTCTTCGACAGCCTCACGCACGGTATGTTCTGGATTAAGTTTTGGCTCTTGCTCAAGGTACCCAATGTTCAGCCCCGGCATGGGTACTGCTTCGCCTTCAATCTCTTTATCCACGCCCGCCATAATTTTTAGCAGTGTCGACTTACCCGAGCCATTGAGTCCGAGAACGCCAATTTTGGCACCAGGAAAAAACGATAAGGAAATATCCCGCAGGATTTGGCGCTTGGGCGGAACCACTTTGCCCACGCGGTGCATGGTGTATACGTATTGAGCCATAAGTCCATCGATGAATTGAACAGAGATACCGTATTGTAGAGCTTAGGCAGGCCCTTGGCACTGCCTAGACCGAGTCAAACGGCTATGATGGTGGCTGTGCTCTCCCAATCTTGAATGAAATAATGACGCTTCCTGACCACGCTTTACGTTTTACCGAACAAGAACTGTCCATGCTGGGTAAAACGGCTGATGGCCTGAGTGCCTATATGGGCAAATCGGTACTTGCAGAAGTGGGAATGGACGACGACGCGGAGTGGGTCATTTTTGCGATTCCACTTGGCGTGGATGAAACCCC
>CAIYWO010000087.1 GCA_903929925.1 uncultured beta proteobacterium
CATCACTCGTCGGCCCGCGCGAATGCTGCGCAGCATTGCGTCCGAGTCGACCGTTTGCACGCCGATGATTTTGATGTCAGGCCGTAGTTGTTTGGCATAGGCTGCGATGCCGCTGATGAGTCCGCCGCCACCGACCGCCACAAAGATGGCATCGATTGTGCCTGGGTGTTGGCGCAAGATTTCCATGCCGACCGTACCTTGGCCTGCAATGACGTCCGGGTCGTCAAATGGGTGGACGAAGGTTAGGTGGTGCTTCTTTTCTAAGGTCAGCGCATGCGCGTAGGCATCGCTGAAGCTGTCCCCTTCAAGAACCACTTGGCCTCCAAGTGCTTTCACAGCCTCAATCTTGACGGCTGGCGTGGTGGTGGGCATCACGATGACGGCTTTGCAGCCAAGTCGGCGAGCCGACAGCGCAACGCCCTGGGCATGATTGCCAGCTGAGGCGGCGATCACACCACGGGTAAGCGCGGCCTTCGGCAGGTTCGCCATTTTGTTGTAGGCGCCGCGCAATTTGAAACTAAATACAGATTGTGTATCTTCCCGTTTGAGCAAAACGGTGTTGCCGATGCGTGCAGAAAGTTGAGGCGCAAGGTCGAGGGAGGTTTCGACCGCAACGTCATACACTTTGCTGGTGAGGATGCGCTTGAGATAATCGGTATTCATAGTTTCCTAGCCGTGCGTGCTGCAATGCCGCAATTATCACACGCCCAGGCTAAAGTCTTCTTACTTGTCGGTGGAGTTTGCTCTGAACGAACTATTGCGTGAACTATTGGCTTGGCTGTCTTTGCCAGAGGTGGGCTTGCCGAGTCTTTTCGTTGTGGGCCTGTTGGCGGCCACAATTTTGCCCTTTGGCTCCGAACCTGTATTGCTTGCCTATGTGGCAAGCGTCCCGAATATGCTTTGGCCGGCCATCCTTGTTGCAACGGCTGGGAACACCCTTGGGGGGGTTGTGAGCTATTGGATGGGGGCAAGTGCGCACGGCGCGTATGGTCGCTGGCGTGCGCGCAGGGACACGGCGAACAGCCCAGCGGCTGTCGAGTATCGCGCCCAGCGCTGGATTCGCCGGATGGGCCCGGCGGGGCTGTTCTTTGCCTGGTTGCCTATTATTGGCGACCCGTTGTGTCTCGTGGCCGGCTGGTTACGTCTGTCATTTTGGCCCTGTGTCGCGTGGATGGCATTGGGAAAATTTTTGCGATACGCGATCATTTGTTGGTTGCTGACTCTCGCCCTCGCGCCAAGCTAAGGCTTCGGATCATGCCCACGGCTGGTGCGGGGCTGATCGGAAGGGTTATTCGAGCAACCCTTGCACGATGCCTTAAAATGACTCTTTAAGGGCCTAAACCGAGCTTTTTATGAACGCCCCTCTCTCCAGCCAACTATTGAAAGCCATGCCAGCGGCAGACGCTCAGTCCCGCTTGCGCGAAATCCCCTACAACTACACGTCGTTTTCAGACCGCGAAGTCGTGTGTCGCCTGTTGGGTGAGGACGCCTGGGTTCTGTTGTCGGATTTGCGTGGTGAGCGCCGTACCGGCCGCTCGGCCCGGATGTTGTACGAGGTCCTTGGCGATATCTGGGTCGTACGTCGCAACCCCTATCTTCAAGATGACTTGCTCGACAACCCGAAGCGTCGCAAATTATTAGTTGAGGCGCTCGAGCATCGTCTCAAGGAAATCGATCAACGTCGGGCAGACGATGATGCCGGGCGAGACGAGAAGGTCGCGAGCTTACTGACGCGTGCGCACGAGGCTGTTCGTGACTTCGCTGGCGAGTTCGAGCGTATTGGTCAGTTGCGCAAGCAAGTGCTTAAGGTACTTGGCAAGCTAACCGCCCGTGACAATATCAAATTTGACGGGCTCTCACGCGTATCGCACGTGACGGATGCAACTGATTGGCGCGTTGAGTATCCCTTTGTGGTCCTGACGCCAGACACCGAGGAAGAAATCGCCTCGATGGTACGGGCGTGCATCGAACTGGGCTTGACCATTGTCCCCCGAGGTGGTGGCACTGGATATACCGGGGGTGCCATTCCACTGACCTGGCGTTCGGCTGTCATCAACACCGAAAAGCTCGACACACTTGGTGCCGTTGAGGTTGGACCGTTACCTGGCGTGGATAAGCCAGTTGCGACAGTGCGGGCGGGTGCGGGTGTTGTCACGCGTCGCGTATCCGACATCGCTGATGAAAACGGATTAGTTTTTGCGGTAGACCCAACGTCTGCCGATGCGTCCTGTGTTGGCGGTAACGTCGCCATGAACGCGGGTGGAAAGAAAGCGGTGCTGTGGGGGACGGCCTTGGATAACCTCGCCTGGTGGCGGATGGTGGATCCACAGGGCAACTGGCTGGATGTCACGCGCCTTGATCACAACCTAGGCAAGATCCACGAAGCAGGTTTGGTGCGCTTTGAGTTGCAGTGGTCAGATGGTGCCGCTGCGGCCGGTGCGCGTGTATTGCGCACCGAGATCCTAGAAATCGACGGCGCACGGTTTCGCAAAGTTGGCCTTGGCAAAGATGTCACGGACAAGTTTTTGTCCGGGTTGCCTGGCGTGCAGAAAGAAGGCTGTGATGGGTTGATTACAGCGGCGCGCTGGGTGTTGCATCGCATGCCCAGCCACACACGCACAGTCTGTCTTGAGTTTTTTGGTCAGGCGCGTGACTCGATTCCTTCCATCGTTGAAATTAAAAACTATCTTGATACACAAGGCCGTGCGCAGGGCGCATTGCTTGCAGGTCTGGAGCACCTTGACGAGCGATATCTGCGCGCGGTGGGGTACTCCACCAAGAGTAAGCGCGGGGTGCTGCCAAAGATGGTGCTGATTGGCGATATTGTCGGAGACGACGACTCGGCCGTTGCTGCCGCGACTAGTGAGGTCGTGCGCCTCGCCAACACGCGCCACGGCGAAGGATTTATTGCAGTTAGCGCAGAGGCACGCAAGAAATTTTGGCTTGATCGTGCGCGCACAGCCGCAATTGCGCGTCATACGAACGCCTTCAAAATTAATGAAGACGTTGTTATTCCACTTGGACGGATGGGCGAGTACACCGATCACATTGAGCGTATCAATATCGAATTATCGACGCGCAACAAGCTCAAGCTGCTTGATGCGCTGCAGTCGGCGCTTGATGGAGACTTGGCGATTGCTAAGCTCGATCGCGCGAGCGAAGAGGGCGCTTCGTTAGAAGAGGCGTTGGATGAGCGTCGGCGGCGCGCGACAGAGATGATCGAGCGCGTGCGGGCACGCTGGCTATGGGTTCTTGAGAACCTGGACATGCCTCTGGCTGAGGGCCTGCCAGCCTTGATTACGCACGGCCTATCTGAGTTAAAGCCTGCCTTTGACGAGCGATTAGCGCGCAATGCACAAGCGCGAGTATTTGACGTCGTGCAAGATCGTACGCTGCGGATCTCCTGGAAACAAGAAGTCAAGGCTGAACTTGCTGGACTCTTTGGTGGTAATGATTTCGCACCAGTGTTGACGGAAATGCAGGCAGTACATGATCGCGTGCTCAAGAGTCGCGTGTTTGTTGCCTTGCACATGCACGCAGGCGATGGCAACGTGCACACCAACATCCCTGTGAACTCTGACGACTACGAGATGCTGCGTGAGGCCAACGAGGCTGTCGTGCGGATCATGCAAATTGCGCGTGATTTAGATGGTGTGATTTCAGGCGAGCATGGCATTGGCCTGACGAAGTATGAATTTCTGACCGAAGCCGAGCTTGCGCCGTTTCAGAACTACAAGCGTCAGATCGACCCGCACAATCACTTTAACGCTGGCAAGCTGATGCCTGGCGCTGATCTACGCTATGCGTGGACACCAAGCTTTGGCTTGATGGGGCATGAGTCGATCATCATGCAGCAAAGCGATATCGGAGCGATCAGCAACTCGATTAAAGACTGCTTGCGTTGTGGCAAATGCAAACCGGTCTGCGCCACACATGTGCCGCGCGCCAACTTGCTGTATTCGCCACGCAACAAGATTCTCGCAACGTCATTGCTCATTGAGGCGTTTTTGTACGAAGAGCAAACGCGACGCGGAATTAGCCTCAAGCATTGGGAAGAGTTCGAAGACGTGGCAGATCACTGTACGGTTTGCCACAAGTGCTACAACCCTTGTCCTGTCGATATCGATTTCGGTGATGTCTCCATGAATATGCGCGCACTGTTGCGACGCATGGGGCGCAAGTCGTTCAATGCCGGTACATCTACCGCGATGTTCTTCCTGAACGCGAAAGATCCGGCCACGATTAATGCAACCCGTCAGGCGATGGTGGGAGTTGGATATAAGCTGCAACGTATGGCGCACGATGTGTTTTCCAAGTTCGCGCGCAAGCAGACGTCCGCACCGCCGGCAACCGTTGGTAAGCCACCAATTCGTGAGCAGGTCGTGCACTTTATTAACAAAAAGATGCCTGGCGGTTTGCCTAAGCAGACTGCCCGCAAACTGCTTGATATTGAAGATGCAGATTACGTGCCGATCATTCGTCAGCCGAGTGCGCCGGCCGATACGGAAGCCGTGTTTTACTTCCCGGGTTGTGGCTCGGAGCGCTTGTTCTCGCAGGTTGGTCTCGCGACCCAAGCCATGCTCTGGCATGCAGGTGTTCAGACGGTCTTGCCCCCAGGCTACCTCTGCTGCGGATACCCGCAGCGCGGTAACGGCATGAATGACAAGGCTGAGCAAATCATTACGGATAACCGTGTGTTGTTCCACCGTGTCGCGAACACCTTGAACTACCTTGATATCAAGACAGTCGTTGTGAGCTGCGGGACCTGTTACGACCAGCTGTCCGGCTACGAGTTTGAAAAGATTTTCCCAGGCTGTCGCTTGATTGATATCCATGAGTACTTGCTTGAAAAAGGCATCAAGCTCGAGGGTATCCAGGGTACGCGTTACATGTATCACGACCCCTGCCACACTCCGATGAAGTTGCAGGATCCGATGAAGACGGTTCGCTCGTTGGTGGGTGACAGCGCAATCAAAACTGAGCGTTGCTGCGGTGAGTCGGGAACGCTTGCTGTGACGCGTCCGGACATTTCGACGCAAGTGCGCTTTCGCAAAGAGGAAGAGCTTGCGAAAAACACAGCGGCCTTACGTAAAGATGGGTTTGATGGCGACATCAAGATGCTGACGTCTTGCCCCTCATGTATGCAAGGTTTGTCACGGTTTGAAGCGGACAGCGGCGCCAAAGCAGACTACATCGTGGTCGAAATGGCGCGCCATATCCTGGGCGCCGATTGGCTTGAAGACTATGTCAAAAAAGCCAATAACGGCGGCATTGAACGCGTATTGGTTTAGGCGTTAACCTCAATCCCCTCGGCCTGCAACGCTTCGCGAATTGCTTTTGCGAACGTGACAGCGCCGGGCTGGTCGCCATGAATGCAAAGCGTGTCGGCCCGCACTTTAACAATGCTGCCGTCATTGGCGGTTAAGGTGCCGGTCTTAACCATTTGCAATACTTGCTTGATTGACACTTGCACATCTTCGATCATTGCGCCTGGCTTGTTACGTGGGCTCAACGTGCCGTCAGGCATGTAGTTCCGGTCACCAAAGACCTCGCTGGCGACCGTCACACCCACTGACTCGGCGATACGCACCATTGGGCTGCTCGCCAAGACAAAGAACACAAGGCTTTTATCTACATCGTACGTGGCTTGTGCAAGCGCGCGTGCCAGCCCTTCGTCCTTAACAGCCATGTTGTAGAGCTGACCATGTGCCTTGACGTGACGCAGCTTGGCCCCTTGTGAAGCAGCGACGGCTGCAAGCGCACCAATCTGAACTACCATCATGTCGTAAGCTTCTTGATCGGTAATCGCCATGTTGCGGCGGCCGAAGCCTTGCAGGTCTGGCAGACCTGGGTGTGCCCCAAGCGCGACACCATGCTTGAGGGCTGCGGCGACCGTCTTGCGCATGGTGGCTGGATCGCCACCATGAAACCCGCAGGCAATATTTGCAGAGGAAACGTAAGGCATGATGCCCTCGTCGTTGCCCAGTTTCCAGACGCCAAAGCTTTCGCCCATATCGCAATTCAAGTCAATTCGCAGTGCCATGTGGTGTCACCTCAGTGATGAAAAAGTAAATCTTGTATTGGTTTTAACGTTTGTGCGAGCGCTTGCCATGCGCGCTCGCGGGCGGCGTCCAGCTCTTGCGCGCGCTCGAGTGTGATGGCTTCAAACTGTAGCGTATCACCCGGGGCGCATTGCGCTAGAAGCGGTAAGTCGACGGTTGCGACATATGCCATTTTTGGATAACCGCCCGTGGTTTGTCGATCTGCCATCAAAATGATCGGTTGTCCGCCTGCGGGTACTTGAATGGTGCCGAAGGTGGTTGCTTCAGATAACAGCTGACGCGGCTTGCTCATCAGCAGTGGAGTGCCGGATAGGCGGTATCCCATCCGTTCAGAGTCTGGGCTCACCTTAAACGTTTCAGTTAGCAGCGCCGCACAACTCTCTGGCGTGAATTCATTCCACAGTGCGCTTTTGATCAAGCGGATACGCTGACGTGACGAGTCGGCGATTGCAGAGGGCAGATAAATCTTGATCGCCCAGAGTTCCATGGCAAGAGCTTCTAGGCCTTTGTTTTTGAGTGGCTGTGCGAAGGGTATCTCGTCACCCTTTTGCAACGCGCGCCCATGCCAACCACCAAAGTGGCTGCGCAAATATGTACTGGTGCTACCTAGTACTGGGGCGAGTGCAAAACCGCCGTGCACCGCAAGGTAACAACGTGTGCCGTGCTTGCGTGGTCCGAAAGCCAGTTCGTCTTGAGGCCGTACGATGATGGGGCGGTTCATGGCGACCGGCTGGCCATTAAGCGTCGCGCTCAAGTCAGCGCCACTTAAGGCGATACAGCCAGGTTTTTTGAACTGTAGTGTTGGACCTGTGAGGGTGATTTCAAGGCTGGCTGTGCGTGCATCATTACCAACCAGAATGTTGGCCAGCTGGTGCGCACGTTGATCCATTGCCCCGACAACAGAAATACCCAAGGGTTGATGTCCGTGTCGTCCTGCATCCTGAAAGCTCGAGAGCATGCCTGGCTTGATCACGACAATGCTCATGAGCTTGCTCCCTCCAACTCGGCCGTCATGCGGTCAAACTCTTTTTGGTCTATTGGGACGAATTGAATTTTGTCGCCAGGTAACAGCAGCGACGGTTGCTCGCGCGCGAGGTCAAAGAGCCTCAGCGGTGTTGCGCCCAGAATGTGCCAGCCGCCAGGAAGGCGCTCCGGATAAATCGTTGACTGCCGGTTGGCAATGGCGACGGAGCCGCGCGGTACCACCGTGCGTGGCACGTCTCGCCGAGGAATTGCAAAGATTTCTTCGTGAATGCCTATGTAAGGGTGGCCTGGCGAGAAACCAAGTGAAAATACCATCGCGTCAGAGGCGCTGTGTTTCGTGATGACTTCATCTTCGGTCAGGCCTGTGCGCTTAGCCACGTCACTGAGGTCCGGCCCATGCACGCCGCCGTAGCAGACGGGTATTTTGATCAGCCGCGAGGAGGCGTTCGCCGGCAGTAACTCTCCGCTCAGGATGCGCTTCACTTCTTTCGACAGGCTTGCAAAGGTGACAGGTGTGGCGTGGGTGCCGGGCGAGTAAAACAACGCTACTGCGGTGTATGAGGGCACGATGTCGGACACGCCCGGGATGTCGGCTGCCCGCAGGGTGGCTGCCGCACTCAAACACACCAGTCCAGTTTCAGCGCTAATTTCCTGGCCAAAGTCCAAGCTTAGGCATCGGTCGCCTTGCGGACGTATCGTAAACACAGGTCCTTTCATGCTTTGGTCTGGTGCTCTCGAAAGAGTTATTGGTTGCAGATCTTTTTTTGA
Organism: uncultured beta proteobacterium; assembly: GCA_903929925.1. Taxonomy (GTDB): domain Bacteria; phylum Pseudomonadota; class Gammaproteobacteria; order Burkholderiales; family Burkholderiaceae_B; genus Zwartia. The sequence continues at coordinate 7,815 of CAIYWO010000087.1, forward strand.
GTGTAATGACATGCGACGAAGTGGTGTCGAAGCGAATAGAATAGTACTTGTAATTTTTTAAGCGAACATCAATGTCCGACGATAAAACCCACTTCGGTTTCCAGACCGTTGCCGAGTCTGAAAAGGCCGGTAAGGTCGCGCAGGTGTTTCACTCTGTCGCAACACGCTATGACGTGATGAACGACCTGATGTCGGCTGGGCTGCATCGTGTCTGGAAGGCCTTCACCATTGGCCGCGCCGCCGTGCGCCCCGGGATGAAGGTGCTTGACATCGCCGGGGGAACCGGCGATTTGGCTCGCGCGTTTGCAAAGCAAGCAGGAGCCCAAGGGGAAGTTTGGCTCACCGACATTAATGATTCAATGCTGAGGGTGGGCCGTGATCGTTTGATGGACGATGGAATCGTCGTGCCCTGCGCGGTGTGTGATGCCGAGCGCTTGCCGTTTCCCGATAGTTACTTTGATCGGGTGAGCGTTGCGTTTGGTTTGCGCAACATGACCCACAAAGATCGCGCGTTGGCTGAAATGACGCGGGTCTTGCGTCCAGGCGGAAAATTGTTGGTGCTCGAGTTCTCGCACATTGCAAAGCCGCTTGCTCCGGCGTACGACTGGTACTCGTTTAAGGTGTTGCCGTGGTTGGGCAGTAAGGTTGCGGGCGACGCAGAGAGCTACCGCTATTTGGCCGAGTCGATCCGCATGCATCCAGACCAAGAAACCCTTAAGA
>CAIYWO010000088.1 GCA_903929925.1 uncultured beta proteobacterium
ATAGCTAGCCGCGAGATTTAAGAGATTGAAGCCGGCCAAGGTGTCGCCCGAGAAGGAGTCCCGCCGGGCGCTGGTGACATAGAACTCGGCCGTCAGGCGCGCGCGCCCAATGGACTGATCCACCGCGAGCTTTAACACCTGCTGAGCCCGCTGCGGCAGCAGCTCTCCGGTGTCTGCGTTACGTGGATCAAGCCAGTCGAAACTACCCCGTACGAGGGTTGAAGAGCCCAAACGCTGGTTACCTGTAAGCGTGACGCCCTGGATGGTCGCTCGCCCAATATTTGTTGGCGTGTAGGGCGAATACGGGTCGGCCGCAATGCTCGGTTGGTTCAAGATCAGATTCGAAATCTCGTTGCGATATATCGTGAGCCCGAGCTGCGTCTTGTCTGTGGTGTATCGCAAACTCGCTTCAACGTTACGTGATTTCTCTGGTTGTAGCAAAGGATTGCCCATAAAAAATGGGGTCACTGGCCAATAGAGTTCGTTGAAGTTCGGCGCACGAAAACCAGTGTTTGCACCAACACTTGCGCGCCAATTTTTTGATAGCTCTAGCCCATACGTCAGACTGCCTGTGACGAAGTTTCCGTACTGGGAGTTGTTGTCCGTGCGCACACTGCCTTGAACCGATTGGGGTCCCCAATTGCCTCGGTAAATGGCCAGTAATGAGTTGGTGTAACGCGAGGTCTGCTGGTAGTTCACGAAGGCCGGCGCCATGTAGTCGCCATTTGATAACGTACCATCCACGCTTTGCTCAAGTCGCTCATAGGCCAGGCTGACGATTTGGGTCGGTGAAAACTTCAAGTCGTTTTGCCATACGTATTGATTTTGGCGTGTTTTGAAGTACTGCGTGCCATCCAGCGCGCCTGTCGTAGCGCCTATCGTTTTGTAGTCATCGACAGAGAATCCAGCGCGCAGTGTGCTGGTCCAAAGCGATGAGATGACGTTGCGACTTGTCAGCATATTGCTGCTGAGGGTCTGTATGCCACGGTCGTTAAAGTAAGGCATGCCCATGTCGTAGCCGCCGTTTACGGTCGACTGGAACGTCTGCAGCGTAAGTGTTTGACCCGGTTTGTAGGTGTAGCCGAGTGTGCCACCTACGTTGCTGCGGTAGTACGAGTCCTTGTCAGGGTTGTAATAGTAGGCGGAGCTACGGTTGGTGTTGAACCCCCCGCTTTGGCCGTAACCACCGTAAAGGCTATAAACCCAACCCTCAGCTGCGCCAGAGAACCCCGCATCAAATTGCGTGGTGGCGTAGCTGCCAACGCCAGCATTGGCGTACGCAGAAAACGGCCTATCTTGTTCGCCACGAGTGATGACGTTGACGACGCCACCAATTGCATCTGCGCCATACAGGCTGCTGCTTGTGCCCCGTACGACTTCGATGCGCTCGACACTGTTGAGTGGAATCGCATTGATTGACGGAAGACCATTTGTGGCGTTATTGACTCGCAGGCCATCGATTAGCACCAAAGATTGATTGCTATTTGTGCCCCGGATGTTCAGCGTATTGAGTGTCTGTGGACCACCGTAATTGACGGTTTCAATACTGTGTTGCCTGATCAGTGCGTCGCCTAGTGTGCCATTTGGCAAATTGTCCAGGTTTTCGCGGCTGATGACGCTATTGTCACCAAGTGTGTTGCCCAGGGGTTCAGGTGTTCGCGCAGGGGTGACAACGATTGTAGATAGCTGTGGGATTTGTGAAGTGGGGCTTGGGCTTGGGTCAGCGCTTTGAGCGAAAACGCCTGTTGTGGCTGCCCAAAAGACAGCACCGGCGGAGAGCCGGAAGAAGGGATGTTGCATGAGAACCTCGTTTAAGGCGTGCGTCCCCGCACGACCATTCCGTGAAAGAAACCCCGGCTGTTTGTCCGGATATTTCCGCTTGAGGTGGCCGGTATCGGGCTGGCCTTGAACAAACAACGAGGCGTTCAAGGTTGACCGTTGCGGGGGCAGCACAGGCTCAACCGTCAAAAAAGACGTGTTTCCCTGTTTCCCATTTAACTTTCCCAATGCGACCAATTTGCTTGTGGCAATAGGGTCTTTGCATCGAAAGCACCAACTCTGTTATCAATGTAGCACGCCCCTGTTTTTGGTACGATGTCGGGTTGGCTGCCTTAGGGTTATTCGCCACTCTACTTTTAAGCAAGACGCTCATGTCCTATCCAAAATTACCCTATCCGATTGAAAGCTACACCCGAGGTGCGGAGTTCGCTCGCCGCTTGGGTCGGCGGATGATGATTTTGGATGGCGCAATGGGCACGATGATCCAGCGCTATAAATTGTCTGAGGCGGATTTTCGTGGCGCACGGTTTGCCGACCATGGCAAGGATGTCAAAGGGAATAACGAACTTCTCACACTGACGCGTCCCGATGTGATCCGCGAAGTGCACGAGGGGTACCTGAAGGCTGGCGCTGACGTCATTGAGACCAACACCTTTGGCGCAACGACGATCGCTCAGGGCGATTACGACTTGGCTGAACTCGCTTACGAGCTCAACCTCGAGTCCGCGCGTATTGCGCGGCAGGCCTGCGATAAATTCAGTACGCCCGAGCAACCGCGTTTCGTCGCAGGTGCTTTAGGCCCACAACCCAAAACAGCCTCGATCTCGCCAGATGTTAATGATCCGGGTGCACGTAACGTCACGTTTGACGAGTTGCGTGTCGCCTATGCCGAGCAGCTCAATGGCCTGCTGGATGGCGGAATCGATTTGGTCTTGATTGAAACGATTTTTGACACCCTCAATGCTAAGGCCGCAATTTTTGCAGTCGAGGAAGTTTTCGAAGCGCGCGGTGAGCGGCTGCCGGTGATGATTTCCGGTACGGTGACCGATGCCTCCGGACGAATCTTGTCTGGTCAGACGGTTGAAGGGTTCTGGAACTCTGTGCGGCATGCTCGTCCGATTACGATCGGCTTGAATTGCGCACTGGGTGCGGCTCTGATGCGTCCATACATTGCCGAGCTCTCTAAGATCTGCGATACCTACGTTTGTGTTTACCCCAACGCGGGTCTGCCTAATCCGATGAGTGAGACGGGTTTCGATGAAACCCCTGCAGATACGTCAAGTTTGCTCGAGGAGTTCGCACGCGCCGGCTTTGTCAACATGGTTGGCGGCTGCTGCGGAACGACGCCGGAGCATATCGCGGCCATTGCAGAAAAAGTGTGTGCTTTACCGATTCGCGTCGTACCAGAGATTGCGGTTAAAACCCGACTCTCCGGTCTCGAAGCCTTAAATATTGATGAATCGACGCTGTTTGTTAACGTGGGTGAGCGTACCAACGTGACGGGCAGCAAAATGTTTGCCCGGTTGATTCGCGAAGAGAAATATGACGAAGCGGTTGCTGTAGCGCGCCAACAAGTTGAGAACGGTGCGCAGATTATCGATATCAACATGGATGAAGCCATGTTGGATTCAGTGGCCTGCATGCACAGATTCTTAAATCTGATTGCATCTGAGCCAGACATTGCACGTGTTCCGGTCATGATCGACAGCTCGAAGTGGTCTGTGATTGAGACGGGACTTAAGTGCGTGCAAGGTAAGTCGATCGTTAATTCGATTTCGCTGAAAGAGGGCGAAGAGCCCTTTTTGAAGCAGGCACATCTGTGCCGCCGGTATGGCGCGGCTGCCGTCGTGATGGCCTTCGATCAAAAAGGTCAGGCTGATACGCTCGAGCGACGTAAAGAAATCTGTACGCGCGCTTATCGTCTGCTGGTCGACGTTGTTGGGTTTCCCCCGGAAGATATTATTTTTGATCCGAACGTTTTTGCCATTGCAACAGGTATTGACGAGCACAATCACTATGCGGTGGATTTTATTGAGTCCACGAAATGGATTCGTCACTCGCTGCCCCACGCGCGCATTTCTGGCGGCGTATCGAACGTAAGCTTTTCGTTCCGCGGCAATGAGCCGATGCGCGAAGCGATCCATACAGTGTTCCTGTATTACGCGATCCGTGAAGGCATGACGATGGGTATCGTCAATGCAGGTCAGCTTGGCGTATATGCTGAACTGGCCCCTGCGTTGCGCGATCTTGTAGAAGATGTTGTGCTGGATCGCGCCCAGCCTGTCGGGCATACAGACCCAGCAGACACGCGTACACCGACTGAGCGCTTGGTTGCTTTTGCGGATTCCGTAAAGGGCTCAGGCGCCAAAAGAGAGGAAGACCTCACGTGGCGTCAGCAGTCTGTTGAAAAGCGCCTGGCGCATGCGATGGTGCATGGTATTACGCAGTTTATTGTTGAAGATACCGAAGAGATTCGCCAGCAGATCTCTGATCGCGGCGGCCGACCTATTGAGGTCATCGAAGGCCCGTTGATGGACGGCATGAATATCGTCGGCGATTTGTTTGGCGAAGGCAAGATGTTCTTGCCGCAGGTCGTCAAATCTGCACGCGTGATGAAGCAAGCCGTCGGGCATCTCGTCCCCTTCATTGAAGAAGAGAAGAAATTAATTGCTGCAGCCGGAGGCGATGTCCGTGCCAAGGGCAAAATCGTGATCGCCACCGTAAAAGGTGACGTACACGACATTGGTAAAAACATCGTGACTGTTGTGCTTCAGTGTAATAACTTTGAAGTGATCAACATGGGCGTCATGGTGCCCGCAGCAGAGATTCTGGCCCGTGCCAAGGCCGAACAGGCAGACGTGATTGGCCTGTCAGGACTCATCACGCCAAGCCTGGAAGAAATGGCTTATGTCGCAAGCGAGATGCAGCGCGACGAGTACTTCCGTAGCCGCAAGATCCCGCTCATGATTGGTGGTGCGACGACCAGTCGGGTTCATACCGCCGTCAAGATTGCACCGCACTACGAGGGGCCTGTTATTTATGTTCCGGACGCCAGTCGTTCGGTGGGCGTTGCGCAGAACCTCGTATCCGAGACGGCGAATACCTATCTCGAAGAGTTGGCCGTTGAATACGAAGACGTTCGCCGCCGTCATGCAAATCGCCAGGCCGCACCCTTGATGTCGATTACGGATGCTCGTGCCGCCAAACCAGCAATTGATTGGGCTGCCTATCAGCCTCCTCGTCCAAAGTTCATTGGTCGCCGCACGTTTAAGAACTTTGATTTGGCTGAGCTTGCTCGCTATATCGACTGGACGCCGTTCTTTCAGACCTGGAGCTTATTTGGACAGTTCCCAGCGATTCTCGATGACCATGTTGTCGGTGAGCAGGCTCGTAAAGTCCATCAGGACGGACAAGCGATGCTTAAGCGCATGATTGACGGGCGCTGGTTAACCGCGAACGGTGTCGTAGGTTTCTATCCGGCCAATACCGTCAATGATGACGACATCGAGATCTATCAGGACGAAACGCGCGAGAAGGTGTTGTTTACCTGGCGAGGGCTCCGGCAACAAGGCATCAAGCGCGAAGGCGTTGAAAACAAATGTTTGGCGGACTTCATCGCACCCAAATCTTCAGGTGTTGTCGATTACATCGGCTTGTTTGCTGTCACTGCAGGTATTGGCGTCGACAAGAAAGAAAAAGAATTTGAACTTGCAAACGACGACTACTCGTCCATCATGTTCAAGTCGTTAGCAGATCGTATGGCGGAGGCCTTTGCCGAAGCACTGCATGCGCGCGTGCGTCAAGATCTGTGGGGTTACGCGGCGAATGAAACGCTGACGAATGAGCAGATGATTAAGGAAGAGTACGTGGGTATTCGGCCTGCACCAGGCTATCCCGCATGCCCGGAGCATGTCGTCAAACGAGAAATGTTCGAGGTCTTGGACGGCGCAGATATTGGCATGATGTTGACAGAAAGTTATGCCATGCATCCCGCTGCGAGCGTATCGGGGTTTTATTTCAGTCATCCCCAGTCACAGTATTTTAGCGTTGGCCCGATCGGAGAGGATCAGGTTGAGGATTATGTGAAGCGTTCCGGGCGCACTGAGAAAGACGTCAAACGCACGTTGGCACCTAACTTGGGCTAGCTGACCTTAGACAG
>CAIYWO010000089.1 GCA_903929925.1 uncultured beta proteobacterium
CTATCGCAAAGCAATGCGCTTGATGCGACTCGCCGAAAAATTCAATTTACCTGTGTTTACGTTTGTGGACACACCTGGCGCGTATCCCGGCATCGGTGCCGAAGAGCGTGGGCAATCGGAAGCGATTGGTCACAACCTGTATGCCATGGCTGAACTGCGTGTGCCCATTATCTCGACGATTATCGGTGAGGGTGGTTCGGGTGGCGCGTTAGCGATCGCTGTCGGTAACGTGGTGATGATGTTGCAGTACTCCACGTACTCCGTTATTTCACCGGAAGGTTGCGCGTCGATTCTCTGGCGTAGTGCTGACAAAGCGTCAGAGGCTGCGGCCGCGTTGGCCATTACAGCCGATCGGTTGAAAGAGTTTGGGCTGATTGATCGCATTGTGAATGAGCCTGTTGGGGGCGCACATCGTGATCCACGTGTGATGGCGCGCTTATTACGTCGCTCACTTGCAGATGCGCTACGTCAACTCTCGGGTATGACTCCCGAGCAACTGATTGAACATCGTCTTGAACGGCTGCTTTCTTATGGTCGCTTTCAAGAAGTTCGTGCGTAGAGGCTTGGTTGTCAGTATCGTCTGACACCAGTCCTGAACAAGGGCAAGCGCTGCATACGGCGCTGGCTAGTTCACTCGCAGCGTTGCCGCCTCGCGCCCCTGTTGCGGTTGCCTTAAGCGGTGGGATCGACTCCGTTGCTCTGGCACTTGTGGCAAAGCAAGTGTGTAACGAGACAGAGCACCCTTTATATTTTTTTCATGTTCACCACGGGTTGTATGCGCAAGCCGACGCGTGGGCTGCGCACTTGCAAGTTTTTGCCAATGATTTAGACGTACCTTTATTCTTGCGTCGCGTGACGGTAGAGCAAGATTCTGGTTTGGGCATTGAAGCTGCAGCAAGGAATGCACGTTACCTCGCGCTTGCCGAGCTAGCAGATGCCAACGATGTGAAGACGATTTTGCTTGCACATCATCGGCAGGATCAGGCTGAGACTGTATTGCTACGCTTACTGCGGGGCGCAGGTGTGTTGGGGCTGGGTGCCATGCACGCCGATGTGTTGCGGGGTGGTTTGCGGCTCGTGCGACCCTGGCTGGATATTGACCGAGACGCCCTTGTGGCCCAGACCCGCGCATACACAGGGCGCTCCGGATGGGAGCCTATTGCAGACCCCAGTAATATCGATGTGCAATTTGCCCGTGGGGCCTTGCGAGCAGAGCTTATTCCGGTGCTGGATGTTCGTTGGCCGGCCTGGCGTCAGACCTTGACCCGGCACGCAAAACAAGCGCAAGAGACCTCGCAAATCTTGGAGGAGGTGGCTGCCACGGATTGGCAAGCGCTTGAGCCGGATCTCGAGGGCTCCAGTTTTAGCTTGCAACGGTGGCGTAGCTTGAGCGAACCTCGGCAAGCCTTAGTCTTGCGGTATTGGTTCAATCAGCAGGGGGTTGCCATGCCAGGCGAGCGCCGGTTAGCCGAGTTAATGCGCCAACTGCGCCAATTGCACGCCTTGGGGCATGACCGAGAGCTGCTCTGGCAGCACGGCATGCACCGGGTTCAGTGCCTGCGGGGGCGAGTTTCTTTGTCTTCGGGCTAAAATAGTGGACTTTGCTCCTGCCTCACGGCATTTTTGCTCAAAATATCATGGCACTCATTGTTCATAAGTACGGTGGCACCTCGATGGGTTCGGTCGAACGCATCAAAAACGTTGCGCGTCGGGTCGCTAAATGGCACGCAGCAGGCCACCAGATCGTGGTGGTGCCGTCCGCAATGTCTGGCGAGACCAACCGCCTCTTAGGCTTAGCCAAAGAGCTTTCTGAAACCGCCGACGGTCGCGAGTTGGACATGCTTGCCGCGACCGGCGAACAGGCGTCAAGCGGACTTCTGGCTATTGCC
>CAIYWO010000090.1 GCA_903929925.1 uncultured beta proteobacterium
CAGAAGCCGCCGCTAGGACGGCCCCCACCAAAACAACACTACGTAAAACAGACAACAACTGCATGAAGCTTACTTCTTGTATGTGACGCGATAGATCACGCCATTTTGCTCGTCAGAAACCAGCAGTGAACCATCTTTCATCTGATGCAAGTAGGCTGGACGACCCCACCATGACTGATCTGCAGGATTCATAAAGCCAGTCATGAAGGGCTCAACCTTCGCGTTGTTGCCATTTGCATCTGTACGCACAGTCACGACATCAAAGCCGATTTTTTGTGTGCGGTTCCAGGAGCCTTTGCGTGCGTTGAACAGCACGTTTTTGTACTCGGCTGGGAACATGTCGCCGGTGTAAAACTTGACGCCCATGGTAGCAGCGTGAGGTCCCATCAAGGCAGCAGGCTGCTCAACACCAGCGCAAGCGTTTTCTTTCTTGATGTCTGGATCAGCAATGGTGCCCTGATGACATGATGGAAAACCGTAGTTCGCTTTGACTTTCAAACGATTCATCGTGTCGTTAGGAGTGTCATCGCCCATCCAGTCACGGCCGTGGTTACTAAACCAAAGTTCCTTGGTCACGGGGTGCCAGTCGAATCCAACCGTGTTACGCACACCAGTCGCTAAGACTTCCATGCCCGAACCATCTGCGTTGTAACGACGGATCTGAGCGTACTCAGGTGTCGGCAGTGCGCAAATGTTGCAAGGCGCGCCAAAGGGAACATAAAACTTGCCGTCAGGACCAAACGCCACGTACTTCCAGTTGTGGTGCGGCATCGGTGGGAAGTTGAACTTGGCAGTCAAATCAACAGGCGTCGCATTTGGGTTTTTTGCGATGCCATCGAAACGCAAGACTTTATCAACCGCTACAACGTACAGCGAACCGTCTTTGTATGCAGCTGTTGGCTGATTAAGTTTGTCTACCACCACACGCGAGGTGCGCTCTTTGCCATTGTCCGTCACTTCGTAAATACGACCGAGTGCGCGCGTACCGACGTAATACTTACCGTTCTCGCCTTCTGCGATTGCGCGGCCACCAGGAATGCCGTCAGCCCAGACCTCAACTTTAAAACCAGGCGGCAGTTTGATTTTATCAATCGGCACATCGGCGGCTTTAGTCGCCACCAGCTTGCCAGGCAAGGGAGCCAGCGTGGATTTTGCCATCGACTCTGGCATGCCTTGCTTCCATGCAGGTGGGGGTGCTGGTGCGGCTGCAGGTGCTGCAGTCTGCGCTTGGGCAGACATACTAAATGCCAAGGCTAAACCAAAGCCACTAATCGTGCGTAAGTAATTTTTCACAGTCGTCTCCGTGATGTTAGATGTTCGAACAAGTCCATCTTGTTTTTAAAGTACTGAACAATATTACTAGAATTGGATATCTAGATAACTTTTTTACCTTTAACTTTTTAAGTGAAAGGTGGACAGCACAACAATCATTAGGGTAATCACTAGCGCCAAGATGTCAGTGCTTGAAACGTTGCACTCAACATCTCCGCATCCGTGAGATCGTGGCCGCCTCCTGCGACACGGATAAGATTTGCTTGAGGTGCGGCACGTTGGATGTCATAACTGTTTTCAAAAGGACAGAGCGCATCGCGGTCGCCATGCACAAGCGTAAGCGGAATGTCTGACATCCTATGAGCCTGCTCCAAGATACTTTGACCCACAAAGCATCGATGCCACAGGTAATGGCTCTGCACCCTATAGCGAGAGATGAGCGCATCGGGACTTCCTAAGCCAATCGTAGGCGCTTGCATTGGATAAACGTTCATTGCTGCCTCGTAGGTGGCCCATGCTTGTGCAAGCTGCGCTTGCTTTTGAACGTCCTTCTCGAGACAAAATACCCGATACCCAAACTCGAGAACGGTCTGTTGAGAGTGTTTAGGCACCTGAGCTTGCAAGGCTTCCCAAGGTTCTCGACATCCTTCAGGCGGATGTTCCATAAAGTTTTCTATTTCAGCCTGGGTACATAAAAACGGGCTACGACACAGCATTCTGTTGACGCGGTCAGGATGAGCCTGCGCGTAGAGTAAGGCGAGAGCGCCCCCCCACGAGCCTCCCACAACACCCCACCTTGGTATGGACAGATGCTCCCGCAAGGATTCAATATCTGCAATTAAATAGGACGTCTCATTGTGCTCAATCGCCCCGACTGGCAGACTCCGCCCACAACCCCGCTGGTCGTATTGAATAATCCAAAACAGGGCGGGATCAAAAAATCGACGATGTAAAGGGCTTGCCGAGCTTCCCGGACCACCGTGCAACCACACGACAGGCATACCCTGGGGATTACCACTAGCTTGCCAATACAACTGGTGCCCATTCCCGACTGCCAGCCACCCGTGCGCGACGGGCTGGATCTCGGCAAATAGCTTAGTTTTCATGTGGTCAACCAGTTAAAAAGTTACTAGATACATGTGATTTATTCTATATACTTGTAGCCAATGCCTACCAACGGCGTTGCGATACCTTACTTCCACTGCACTCTAGGAGACCACTATGAAATGGGAAACACCATCAGCAATTGATCTGCGTTTTGGTTTTGAAATCACAATGTACATCGCCAGTCGCTAATCGTTTTTCAAAAGGCCGAGACTAATGTCTCGGCCTTTATTTTTTGAGTTGTGATGCAAATACGCGTATTGGGCTCCGCGGCTGGCGGAGGATTTCCTCAATGGAACTGCAACTGCCTGAATTGCTCAGGCGTACGCCAAGGCAGCATTAACGCGCGGATGCGCACTCAGTCTTCCATCATCATTGGCAACGGGTCACCCGACTGGGCATTGATCAATGCGTCGCCTGATGTGCTGACCCAAATCAAACAAACACCTGCCTTGCAACCCGCTAGACAAATACGAGATAGCGGTATTACCGCGGTTGTGTTGATGGACGCACAAGTGGATCACGTCACGGGTCTCATGATGCTGCGTGAAAGAAATTCGCCTCTGCCCATTTATGCCACCCAGCAAGTCTTCGACGATCTCACGACAGGCCTGCCACTCGTCAAGACGCTGTCTCATTACTGCACAGTCGAACAGCGATTGATCAGCCCTGAACAAGAAAATTTCAGCATCCCTCAATTAACAGGCATCACTTTCAAACCAATCACGCTTTCCAGTAAAGCTCCGCCCTATTCGCCTCATCGTCATGATCCTCATCCTGGTGACAACATCGGGCTACTCATAACAGACATGACGAGCGGGAAAAAAGCGTTTTACGCACCTGGTCTTGGTGTGATTGAGCCGCAAGTCGAGCAAGCGATGCGGCAAGCCGATGTGTTGCTGGTCGATGGTACGTTTTGGACCGACGATGAAATGATTGGTATGGGTCTGTCATCCAAGCGCGCAATCGATATGGGGCATCTGGCCCAATCTGGACGGGGTGGAATGATTGAAGCGTTGGCAGCTTATTCAACCAAGCGACGTATTTTGATTCACATTAACAATACCAATCCCATTCTCCGCGAAGACTCACCGCAAGCGTTGCAACTGAAAGCGCTCGGAATTGAGATCGCTTACGATGGCATGCACATAGAGATCTGACCATGACCGCATTAAAACCAGCCTGGACGCGTGAAGAGTTTGAAGCCCAACTCCGCGCAAAAGGTCAGAGCTATCATATTCATCACCCCTTTAACGTCAAAATGAATGCTGGCGAATGTTCTAAAGAACAAATTCGCGGTTGGGTGTTGAATCGTTTTTACTATCAGTGGATCATCCCGATCAAGGACGCTGCAGTCATGTCCAACTGTCAGGATCGTGAAACGCGCCGCAGATGGATTTCCAGAATTCTGGATCACGACGGCTTTGGTGAATACAAAACCGACACTGAGTGCGGAGGTCTCGAAGCTTGGACGCGACTGGGCCTAGCGGTTGGTCTAGATCGTGAAACGCTCTGGTCACTGAAACAGGTCGAGCCCTCGGTTAAGTTTGCCTGCGACGCCTATGTCAACTTTGCACGTCAGCAGCCTTGGCAAGAGGCAATCTGTTCTTCGCTGACAGAAATGTTCGCGCCTCAAATTCATAAAGATCGTCTGGCAACTTGGCCCACACACTACCCATGGATCGAGCCGGCAGGTTTACATTATTTCCGTTCGCGCATTCCATTAGCTCAGCGTGATGTCGATCATGGTCTTGAGGTCACACTCAACCACTTTACGACACGCGCGCAACAAGAGCGGGCGCTCGACATCCTTCAATTCAAGCTTGATATTTTGTGGTCAATGCTTGATGGGATTGAAAGAGCCTATCCTGTATGAGCGACTCCACGCCCGCACCGCTTCCCGAGCGCCCACGACTCAACAGACTTTTCCGGTTGCAGTGGGAAGAGGCGCAACAAGCATACGTTTTGCTTTATCCTGAAGGCATGGTCAAACTCAATCTCAGCGCAGCCGAGATCCTCAAGCGCTGCGACGGAGAGCACACTATTAACGAACTTATCGCGGAACTGGAGCAGGCATTTGGCGAGGCGGATTTGCGCGACCCTATCCAAGGGATGTTACGCGCGGCCTTTGAAAAAGACTGGATTCAATAGGGTCGCCCTCAGCCGATGACTCAGCCTGTTATCAATCCACCCTTTTGGTTGCTCGCCGAGCTGACATACCGCTGCCCTTTGCACTGCGTGTTTTGCTACAACCCGGTCAACTACGAAAGCATTAAAAATGAGCTCGATACAGACGCATGGATTCGCGTCATGCGTGAAGCGCGTGCGCTCGGCGCCGCACAAATAGGATTTTCGGGTGGCGAACCATTACTTCGTGATGACCTCGACATTTTAGTCGCGGAAGCACGACGGCTTGGCTTCTACACCAATCTCATTACTTCTGGCGTTGGACTCACCGAGAAGAGAATCGCCTCACTCAAGCAAGCTGGTCTCGATCATATTCAGCTTTCTTTTCAGGACTCCACACAGGAGATGAACGACTTTCTGAGCAGTACGAAAACGTTCGAGCTTAAGAAAAAAGTAGCCGCTTTGATTAAAAAGTATGACTACCCCATGGTGATGAATGTTGTACTGCATCGCCATAATATTCCGCATATCGATAAGATTATCGATATGGCACTTGACCTATCCGCGGAGTATCTGGAGCTAGCAAACACACAGTATTACGGCTGGGCGATGAAGAACCGTCAGCAGCTTTTACCTACTCGCGAACAAATTATCGCAGCCGAAGCCACGGTAAACGCCTACCGCGAAAAAATCGGTAAGCAATGCAAGCTGCTTTTTGTTGTTCCTGATTACTTTGAAGAGCGTCCAAAAGCCTGTATGAATGGCTGGGGCTCGATCTTTTTAGATATTGCACCGGATGGCGCGGCCTTACCTTGTCACAACGCTAGAGAGTTACCCGGCCTCAACATTCCAAATGTGAAAGAGCACTCCATTCAGGAGATCTGGTATGAGAGCCAGGCCTTTAATTTCTTTCGAGGTGACAGCTGGATGCAGGAGCCTTGCCGCTCATGCTCAGAGAAAGAAAAAGACTTTGGTGGCTGTCGCTGCCAAGCATTCCTGTTAACAGGAGATCCTGCTGCGACAGATCCAGTTTGTGCCAAGTCCCCCAATCACCATGTCGTCAAACTTGCGATTAGTGAAGCGGCAGCTGTAGCAAACGCCGATACTTCAAAAGAATTCCCATTGGTTTTTAGAACCGACGCTAACTCAAAACGCTTCGCAGGGTAGACGGCCTACGGAGGGGAGAGCTCAGATGATCCTCCCCTACCATTCCTGTCGTTTTCCACCTACCCAAGTCTGCAACACCTTGATATCGCCGATTTGTTCAGGGGGAGTTGCTCTTGGATTTTTCTCCAAGACAACAAAGTCAGCAAGCTTACCCACTTCCAAACTTCCAATCTTGTCATCTGACATCATTTGATAAGCGGCATCAATCGTCACGGCGCGGATCGCATCATCCACTGAAATTCGCTCATTGGGCCCCAAAACTTTTCGTTGTAAGGGGCTTTGCCAAACCCGTGTCACACCCTGGGTAATATATTTCAAAGGGCCATAAGGCGACACAGGCGAATCGCTGTGATACGCAAAGCGAACGCCCTCTTTCTTTAGTGACGCTGATGGATCAATACACTCGGCACGCGGCGCACCCAGAATTTGATCGTTAAACGCCTGGCCCCAATAATGCACGTGTCCAATCGTGAACCCCGGAACCACTCCCAGCTGCTTTGTTCTGACTAACTG
>CAIYWO010000091.1 GCA_903929925.1 uncultured beta proteobacterium
AAATAATTTCGTAGGTGATATTGGATTGATCCCCGGGGTGTTTGCTGCTGATTGCTGGCATCGCAACGGTTTCGTCGATGACAATTTTTGTCACGCGGGCTTGCGCAGGGGTGGCGAAGGCGAGGGTGACTGCGCCTACAATTGATAAATGCCTGATGACTGAGCTTTGTTTTAATTTGTGCATGTTGTCTCCCAATGGTTCTTTAATAATTTGAACGCAGGTGCGCAAGAAATAATTCTTCACCGTGGTTTACTTTTGTATTCCAATCTGACGCCGAATCTTCGTTCGTGTGATCGGTCACATACTTCAGAGCGGTCCAAGGCAGGCCATGCGCGTACGCAACTGCCGCGATGGCGTATAGCTCCATATCGACGACATCGACCCCTTGCAGATCAAGCCAGGGATCTTTCGCTGTCACGAAGCTGTCTCCTGTGGCGCAAGTGTGTTGCCCCGATCCCGCAAAGTACTCGTATGGTCGTTCGCAAAAGGGTACGCGTCCACGTGGCGAGAGTGGCTCAGCGATCATGTCGCGTTGTATGACGCGATTGATCTCAAGCAGTCCAGATAGGTGAGGCTTGATCGAGCCGACGGTTCCAAAGTTAACGATACGTTCTGGTTTGTATTGTTCAATCGCTTTGAGCGTCACTATCGTTGCGTTGATTTTCCCAACACCTGAGTACACCAACTGCATGCCCGTCGGTAATCGTGCCTGATCGAGCTCGTTAGGCAGTGCAGTAATAATCAACGTGTTCTTAGGCATATGGCGAGTACTATCAAGTTACATGTGGGATAACCGTTCAGGCTTGTTTCGGCCAGAGAACCATTTGTGTGCAACGAAACAATGCGATTTTCTTACCGGTTGCGGCGTCGCTCACAATAGCATCCCAAACCTGCGTATTGCCCCCGAGGTGCTGGGCAGTGGCAGTACACAAAATGATTTCGCCTTCACCGCGCACGGTGCCCAAGTGGTTGCTCTTGAGTTCGATGGTTGTAAAGGATAGAGCGCCCGGCGGTAGGTGGGCGACCGTGGCATAACCACAGCTCGTGTCTGCTAAGGCAATCACGCTTGCCGCATGAAGGTAGTTGTTTGGCGCAAAGTGCACCTTACGCAAGACCATGCGGCTCTTTAGTGTATTTTCAGAGAGCTCAAGAATTTCAACGCCCATGAGGCCGGGCAAGTTCTCGCCACTGCGCTTGTTTAACTCTTGAACGGTCATTTCTGGGCGGAGCTTAGACATACAACGGATTCCTTTGGGGTGCGATGAGGGGTTTTGCCGTAAGATTATGCCGTAAGTCTGCCCCGTGCGAGCTTGGGCTAATGCCGCTCGCAGTATCCAACATTCCTTTAGAACCCATGACACAGTCTTCAAAGCAAAGCACTTCAACCTACGCCCATTTAGCCGAATCCGATTCGGGGTTGGTGCAAGGGTTTTCAGCGAGCCGGCTCGCTCGCATCGCGGATGTGATGCAAGAACAGGTCGATGCTGATCAGTTTCCAGGTGCGGTCACCATGGTGGCGCGTCATGGTGAGGTCGTGCACTATGCGTCGCACGGATTTCAAGATGCTGCTAAATCAAAGCGCATGTCTAAAGACAGTATTTTTAGACTTGCGTCGATGACCAAACCGTTGGTGACCGCTGCGGCGATGATTCTGGTTGAGCGTGGTCGGATGAATATGTTCGATCCAATCGTTAAATGGTTGCCCGAACTGAAAGATCTGAAGGTTGAGACAGCTCAGGGCGATGTGCCGCTAGAGCGGCCAATTTGGGTCCAGGACTTGATGCGTCATACAGCTGGCTTTGTTTATGGAGGGCGTGCGGCGTCGCCTCGCATCGCAAAGCTTTACACAGACCTCAACATTGAGTCGCGCGAACACGACATTACTACCGAGGACATGCTGCGCAACTTAGGAAAAATTCCACTTGCGCATCAGCCCGGAAGTTATTGGGAGTATTCAATTTCAATTGATGTGCTTGGTTTGCTCTTAGAGCGTTTAGAGAACAAGTCTCTTGATCTGATCGTGAAAGAACTGCTCACGGATCCGCTCGAGATGCCCGATACGACATGGTGGGTTGCGCCTGCTGAATTTGGCCGCGTGGCTGAAGCGCTGGATAGTGACCCACTCAAGGCAGAAATGCTTAAAGGCTATCGCCAAACGCAAAATCCCGTTGGTCGCACCTACCTGCGCGGTGGTGGAGGCATGCTTGGTACTGCACAGGACTACATGCGGTTCTTGCAAATGATGCTCAATGGCGGC
>CAIYWO010000092.1 GCA_903929925.1 uncultured beta proteobacterium
CGCAATTTTGCCAACTTTAGCTACAAAAGAAGACCTAAAAAACTTAGCGCTAAAACTGACCGCCGCCATTCATAAAGAAATCACCAACTGCACCCGGAGAATGATTGCTTGGATGACCACCGTACTCGGAGTAAGCTTTGCTGGAGTGTTTTATATTGCAAGGCATGTGACATAGATAACCGAGCACCCGAAAATCACCGTAGACCTTTTTGAAACAGACAACCGATCCTACTACTGAGCGCCCAACTGACGCAAGGTCTCAACCCTGGGATCTCGCAGGAGTAACCCTTTTCCGCACACTCGGTTATGTTGTCGGCCTACCGAGCTTTATTGTCGGCACAGCACTATTTATGCTTGGCTTTGCGCTGACCGATACAGACATACTGCATGTCGCGTGCATTCTTTATAGCCTCGCGCTAATAGCCATTGGCGGTCGCCCAGCCCTCCTTCATCTCAAGCCACAAAACGAAATAGACGCGCTCAAGATCGCAGTCACTGCCGGTTTAATTGGGTGTATTTTTTATGCGACCCTTCTAGCAGTGCTCAAAGTCTTTGGCATAGAGATGCTCTAGCTGCCCGCTGTGATGCGAGCCACAGCGCTTAACGCCTTCGATGTACCAATCGACGTTCAAAGATATAAAAACCACCCTGTATCAGCAGCGCAAGGACCGCTGACGGGATCGCACCAGCAAGCAACATCGACGTGTTGTTGAGCGCTAACCCTTGTGCGATGCGCTCACCAAAGCCACCTGCACCCACAAAGGCTGCAATCGTCGCTGTACCAACGCTTGTGACGGCCGCGACTTTGATGCCGCTCAAAATCATTGTTCGTGCAAGGGGCAGCTCAATCAAAAATAAGCGGAGTCTAAAGCCCAGACCAAGCGCCGTAGCTGCTTGTCGCATTGAGGAAGAAATTTCACTGAACCCTGCGTGGGTACTTTGCACGATGGGTAGCAGAGCGTACAAGAACAACGCTACGATCGCGGGTATGGTCCCAATGAGACCGAACAATGAAATTAAAAATGCTAGTAGTGCCAACGATGGAATGGTTTGAATAACGCCAATCACAGACAAGACAGCTTGCCCGGTACGGGGCCAATAAAAACAGACTATCCCTAAAGGGAGACCAACAACAAGAGCCATAAGCAAGGAGAACAGCACTAAGAAAATATGCTGTGCACCCAAGCGCCAAAAGTCAGGTGCAAACAGTGTCCGCAAAAATGACTGGAAGGAACTCACCCGTTGACCGTCGTTCAAGCTCATGCCACTAGAGGTGCCCTGCGCTTGATCAGTTTTCTGTTGCAATAAAAATTGCTGCGCCACGGCAGCGAAGGTTTGCCCATCGATCTCTACACGGGTGTTGAGATCAAGCATTGTTTCCTGTGAAATTCTGTTCTGTAAGGCTTGGATGATCTTCCAGGATTCTGGGAACTTAGTCGGCACATCCGCCCGATAGAGTAGTAACGCTTCATAGGTCGGAAAGAACCGTCGATCATCTTGCAGCACCGTCAAACCATAACGTTTTAACTTCGAATCCGTGCCATAGGCATCAACCACGTCAATCTGCTTTGCAACGATGGCCTCATAGGCAAGCCCATGATCAAGCCCTCGCGGTGACATCCCTCCTAACTGGTAGGCCTCTGACAAACCTTTCCAACCATCTTTGCGCCCAATAAACTCGTGCGACAGACCCGGCACGAGTCGCGGATGCTTAGCCAAATCCGAAATCGTTTTTATTTGAAGCTCATGCGCCTGCTCACGCCGCATTGCGAGCACATAAGAATTATCAAAACCCAACAGCACACCAGCTTGAAGCCCAAGCGGTGCCAAGCGTTCGTTAATTTGTTCTAGTGACAGCGCCTGCTCAGTTTTTAAGATCTCGCGCGTGATCGTTCCGGTGTACTCAGGGTAGAGATCTATTTCGCCGCTTAGCAACGCAGACAATAAAATCCCCGTGTTGCCTAAACCAGACTTCAACCTCACGCGATCTTGACCAGAACCAGCGACTGCCTGGCTGACAATCTCGCCCAAGATATAGGATTCAGTGAAGCGTTTAGAACCAACCACCAACGGCTGAGAGACCGTTGGGAAAGATAAGGCTAACAACGCAAAACATGTCAGCCTGAGCAACCAGCGAGACCGACTAAACACTAGCTAACGATCAAACGGGTAGCCTGTGCCTGACCAATATGGCCCACCACAGCCGCGTCACCAAAACCATGACGCTTAAACACGGCGAGTACCTCTGGCACCGTATCGGGTGAGCAACACACCAGCAAGCCACCGCTTGTTTGCGGATCAGACAGCAACGTTTGACACTCTGCTGGCAAACCCGAGCCCATTGTGATTTCTTTACCGTAGCCTTCCCAGTTGCGACCTGAAGCACCCGTCACCATGCCCTGTTTGATCAGTTCAGAAACATCTGGCAGCAACGGTACGTCAGCCCAATTGATATGGGCTGTCAACTTCGCGCCTCGAGCGATCTCTAGCGCATGACCCGCCAAGCCAAACCCCGTGACGTCGGTCAACGCGTGCACCCCGGGCAATTCAGCTAACTCTGGGCCTGGTGTATTGAGTTTGGTTGCATTCGTCAGCATCGACGCATAGCCTGCTGCATCAAGCGCTTCTTTTTTAAGGGCGGCAGATAAAATTCCAACACCGATAGGTTTACCCAGCACCATCACATCCCCAGCGCGCGCACCATCATTGCGCTTGACACGATCAGGATGAATCAAGCCCAGCACCACCAAGCCATAGATCGGCTCGACGGAATCAATCGTGTGCCCTCCTGCAATTGGGATCCCAGCGGTGTTGCACACCGAAGCTCCCCCCGCCAGGATCTTGCCGATTGTTTCAGTCGACAAGACGTTGATGGGCATTCCCACTAACGCCAAAGCCAAGATTGGCTTTCCACCCATCGCATAGACGTCGCTAATTGCGTTGGTTGCCGCAATACGCCCGAAGTCATAGGGATCGTCGACGATTGGCATAAAAAAATCAGTTGTTGCAATCAACGCCTGCTCGTCGTTGATTTTATAGACCGCGGCATCATCAGCCGTCGCGATCCCTACCATCAACTCTTTAGGAATCGGCATCTGCAGGGTGCCTTTTAAAATCTCAGATAAGACAGCTGGCGCTATCTTGCAACCACAGCCACCGCCATGCGAGAGCGAGGTCAAACGAGGTTCATTGTTAGGCATCACGCTTCCTTAATTGTTAAGTCTTGAACGATTGTAATCAATCCATTGCGCTCACGAGCGGCCTCAAATAAATAAGCACGTCGTGCGCACTGCATTTGTAGTTGCGCAGCAAACGACAAGTCTTCTCTAAAGCGGATCAGCAGTTTCGCTAGCTCATGCGCATCACCGGTAGCAAAAAAACCAGCGTAGTCTTCGCCCAACATCCCAATATTGCCTGCAATGCGGGAGGCCAACACAGGTACGCCACTACAAATCGCTTCCATAATCACATGTGCGCCGCCTTCCATCACACTCGGGTGCACAAGAACGTGCGAACGCTGGATATAGCGTCGAGTTTGCTCATGGCTGCGAGCACCCAAAAACTGATAGTTCGGATGCTTAGCTGCGGTATCGTGCGCTTGTTGTGCCAAAACCTGATCGTGCTCGCCACCGATATGACGCAGCTCAATATCGCTACGCTCGGCTAATAACGTAGCCAACTCGAAAAAAGTCTGGGGGGCTTTTTCTGATCTTAAGTGCCCCACCATAACCGCTCGCACATGACGGTTCGTTTTGAGCAAGGTCTGACGAGTACTCGTCGATTGAAACAACACCTGCGTTTTATCTTGAAACTTCGTTGGCAACTCGACTAGCCCTGCTGGTTGCAACACGATTAACTGTTTGGCCCAACTCAGGGACTGCTGTGCCTGAGGGTCTTGCTTGATATCCCGATAGAGGTCGGTACCGGTGAGCACCACGCATAGGCCCTCAGAACCTCGCTGAGCGTACCAAGCTGCTATAGATGAATAACTGCGCCGAGCGTGTAGCGCAATCAACACGTCGTCTGTTTGAGCGCCATCCCATTCACTGACAATGCGGACCGTGCAAGTCGTCGCAAGCATATTGGCATAGCGCTTGGCCGTCTGCCAATTACCATTATTGGCGCTTGCCAGTGCCGGACTTACAATAACGACTCTAGGCTTGCGAATTTGAGCGGCTGTCAACATGAAGAGTAATTAAACCAAGATGCGTGAGGCTAATACCAAAGAGCTATACACCGCACTGCAGGAGATGCGCGCACACACTCTAGCTTCACTCAGCTTCTATGCGCGCGCAAAACAACTTCACATTCCCTACAAACCAGAATTCAATCCGCCGCTCTGGGAACTTGGTCACATAGCCTGGTTTCAAGAATACTGGATCGCGCGCAATCCGACCCGCAGTGAAGGTGCCGCGATGCGAAGCGCCCTTACTAAAGAAAATTCAGTGCTTGCTAAGGCAGATGAATGGTACGACAGCGCTAAAGTACAGCACGAGACACGCTGGGGGCAAGGATACCCCTCCAGCGATGACTGCTTGACCTATGCAGCACAAACTCTAGACCAAACCCTCAAGCTCTTACAAAACACCTCAAACGACGATCCAGCGGTTTACTTTTATTGGCTCGTCTTACAACACGAAGCGATGCATCTTGAGGCAGGCGTCTATATGGCGCAAGCGCTTTCCATTCCCTTTGAGGCAGCATGGGTATACAGCGCGCCCATACACAGATCGGCATCACAAAGCACGACAGCAAAGCTACCCCCACAGCACTGGACACTCGGCTCGGCATCCGACCAATTCTGTTTTGATAATGAACTCGTTGCCCGTGAGGTCGCACTTCAGGCATTTGAAATCAGCCTCGAGCCTATTTCCTGGGCTCAGTACATGACATTTATTGCGTCGACGGGACATCGATTGCCTCCGTATGTTCGTCGTGTGGGGTCAAGCTTCGAAGTGCAAACTTTTGGTGCTTGGACGCCTATGGCTATGCAAGCGCCGGCTGTTCACATCTCTTGGGACGACGCACAAGCGTACTGCACCTGGGCGCAATGTCGCCTGCCAACTGAAGCCGAGTGGGACTGTGCGGCACGCACACTCCCAAACTTTAACTGGGGTGAGGTCTGGGAATGGACACAAGATACGTTTGAGCCCTTTGAGGGTTTCGTCGTGCATCCCTATGCGGAGTACTCAGCACCTTGGTTTGGAACACGCAAAGTGCTGCGTGGCGCGGCCCGCGCAACCCACCGGGCTTTACGCCACGTTCAGTACCGCAATTTTTTTACACCAGAGCGCTGCGACATTCATTCAGGCTTCAGAACCTGTGCGCTCTAGGCGCGTGTGCCCTTAGCTAGCCCAAAATACAGCGTACTGCTCTTGTTGATCCGTCCAGTGCTGTGTTTGCGTAAAGCCTGCTGACAGCAAAAGTTTCGAAAACTTTTCAATTGTCCACTTATACGAATTTTCAGTGTGAATCGTTTCGCCCTTTTGAAAAACACGCTGATGGCCAGGCCACGACACTTTCACTTCGCGACGCGCCTGCAAATGCATTTCGATGCGCGATTCTTTGACATTGAAATTCGCTAGGTGCTCCCAGTCGCGCACCTCAAAATCTGCACCAAGCAAGCTATTGACGTGCCGAAGTACATTTAGATTAAAGGCGGCCGTCACACCAAGCTCATCAGCGTACGCGCGCTCTAACACCGCAGCGTCTTTCACGAGGTCTATGCCTATCAGCAAGCCGGAGCCAGGCTGTGCAGCTTTGCATACCGCGACGATACGTTGCAAAAAACCTAACGCCTGAACAGGATCGAAGTTACCCAGACTAGAGCCTGGGTAGAAAGCAAAGACAGGTTTCGCTAACAGCTGCGCTTGCAGCTCAGGCGCGAACGTTAGTCTGCTTGAAAAATCCATCCCTACACCGACCATCGGAACCTGAGGATGCTCGCGCTGCAACCGC
>CAIYWO010000093.1 GCA_903929925.1 uncultured beta proteobacterium
ACGTTTGATTCCCAAAGAGTGAAGTCCCCATCTACGAGCGTGGGGACGACAGAATTTGGGTTCATCGAGAGATACTCGGGAGTCTTCGTCAGCCCGAAGGCGCCGCCGGCATCGATGCGCTGATATGGGATGCCGAGCTCTTCAGCGGCCCAAACAGCCTTGCGCACATTGATTGATGTGATGCGTCCCCAAATGGTAAGCATAGAATTGATCTCCGTCGTGTGATGTGTTGTTGTGGTTATTCGAACTGAATGAAGTCTATGACGACTCCGTATTGTTTGATCGCCAGAGTGATACGGTCGCCTTGATCGCTCCACTGCAGTCCAGAAATTTTGCTGGATGCGTCGATTGCATACCCACGAACCTGGCATAAGTCACTCGCGAACAGAGCGAGCGCACCAAAAAAACTGTTACGGCCTTTGCTTGATTGCGCAAGAGCCCCGTACACAGCTCGGTACATTTCTTCGGTGATGAAGACCAGCTCAAAGTTGTCGCACTGCACACGACTTTCGTTATGAAGCCCTTTGCGTGCAACGGCATTCGCAAGCGTTGCATATCTCTTTGCCTGTGCGTGCGGGTTTGGACAGACCACACACATTGCTGCAATTGCGTGTGTGGTGTTCGGATGCGATTGCCACTCTTTGCGCCAGACAAGATCCGGTGTCAGATGCTGGCAGTAATAGATCCTGCCAGCTTCAAATTGCCCGGCTTGTAGTCGCGTAGTTTTAAACCGTGCCTCATAGTCTTTTCCCGCCAGTTCCACAGGCCGTCCAAAGGTCTGCACGTCGGATACGTCAACGCCAATCTTCTTTAGAGTCTTGTAGGTCGTATTCGCATCTGCTGTTTTGAACACAAGTCCATCAATACCTTGCGGGCTTTGCAAGATCTCGCGTCGAACGTTTTGCGTATGCATGGGTAAGCCAACGAGTTCAAGATAATCATGATCGAACGTCAGCAAATGATTGACCGAACCTAGGCTATGAAATCCACGGGGGGTGAGGTTAAAGCCAAGTAGTTCAAAGGTACGTTGCGCGTGATCCATGCCGTAATGCACATTGATCGCAAGATGGTCGAGTTCTAGAGGCTGTAGTTGAGGCATATCTATAGATTAGAGCAAAAGTGTCGCCACCACTGGCGTGTGGTCGGATGGTTGTTCGTTGCCGCGGGGGCCTTTATCAATAACACAGGATTGGCAGCGCGGGACCAAGGCTTCAGAGAGCAGTACGTGGTCGATGCGTACCCCAGCGTTTCTCTTGAAGCTGTTCATGCGGTAATCCCACCAGCTAAACGACTTTGCAGGTTGCTCAAACAGCCTAAACGCGTCGGTAAAGCCCAGATCGACCAAGGCAGTCAAAGCAGCCCGCTCCGGCTCCGAAACAAGAACCTGCCCAACCCACTTCTCAGGGTTGTGCACGTCCTCATCTTTCGGTGCGACGTTGTAGTCGCCTAGTACTGCGATATTTCTGTGACTATCTTTCTCTTGTTTTAACCAGGCAGCAAACGCGCGGTACCAGTCGAGCTTATAAATGTATTTATCACTATCGAGTGCTTGTCCATTGGGGCAGTACGCGCTCACGACGCGAATGGTTTCGTTGCCGAAGGGAAGGGTAGTTGCGATGACGCGCTGTTGCGGGTCGTCATACCCAGGAATATTTCTGATTTCATTGACACCTGGTTCGCGGGAAATGACTGCGACTCCGTTATAGGTTTTTTGACCAGTCCAAGACGCGTGGTAGCCGATTTCTTTAAAGGCTTGTAACGGGAATTTGTCGTGATCAAGTTTTAGTTCTTGTAAGCACAAGGCATCAACGGGATTTGCATCAAGCCAGGCGAGTACCTGTGGGAGTCTTACTTTGAGCGAATTGACGTTCCATGTAGC
>CAIYWO010000094.1 GCA_903929925.1 uncultured beta proteobacterium
GCATCCAGAGCAGACCAGATCGCTGCCGAACCTGTCGCACAGGCGTTTTCCATGCGTACTGCTGGGGTATGGCGAAACTCGGGGATCGCGACGCCCATCAGCGCACCGCTAAAGTCTTGCTGGACAAAGCCGGCGTTGAAGTGCCCAACAAAAATTGCGTCAATGTCAGCAGGTGTCAGTCCAGCACTTTCGATCGCTGGCAGAGCGGCATCACGAATCAACTGATCAAAATCCATGTTGTCTAATTTGCCGAATGGAGTATGGCCCCAGCCGACGATATATTGTTGTTTCATGAGGTGCTCCGGGAGGTAAGTGAAAGAGTGTCTGTTAGATTGAATCTGTCTGCGCTTTGCGTAAGGTTGCAATGCCAACACCCGACGCGTCGAAGCCGCCATCAACCGCCAGGTATTGGCCGTTGATGAATGCTGCTGCAGGGCTGCACAGAAAGCCCACAGCGTTCGCGATCTCTTCAGGCGTGCCGTAGCGATTCATTGGGATGGTGTCATAGTAATCAGAGCGGATCGCAACGCTATGCACCAACTTCGCCATCTCAGTATCAACCGGACCAGGCGCGACGGCATTCGAACGAATGCCCACAGTTCCCAGTTCTACAGCTTGCTGCTTGGTCAGGTGTATCAGCGCGGCCTTACTCGTACCGTAGGCAACACGCAGTGTGCTTGCGCGCAAACCGGATATCGAAGCGATATTGACGATTGCGCCGCCGCCCGACTTTTTCATGTAAGGCACACAAGCCTGCGAACACAGGAAAGCGCCATCCAAGTTTGTTCCGAGGACGTGGCGAAATTCTTCGAAGGTGGTTTCACCGATTGGCTTAAAGACGGCGACACCTGCGTTATTGACTAGTGCGTCGATTCGACCAAATTTTTTTGCGACGGCGTCGACGTTCGCTTGCACCTGGTCTGGTTTGGATACGTCGCATACGAGTGCAAGTACGTTGTCAGGATTGCTCAGGTCAGCAGCTGTCTTGTTAAGCGTTGCCGCCTCAATATCGAATAAGGCAACACGATAGTCGTGTTCTAAAAACCATTTAGCAACCGCCAAGCCAATCCCACGGGCACCTCCGGTTACGACAGCGACGGGGCGTGCGGTTTGCGATGTGCTCAAGATAGGACTCCTGGATGGTTTAGAAAATTGACTATTAACTAATGCAGAGTCCAACTTTACCAAAATACATGATTAAGTAATGCTTACTGTTGCGTCTTTTTGCTCATGAAGGCGATCAGATCAGCAAAAGTTTTACCGTATGCAGTCATTTCAGCGTCCATCTCTTTTGGACCACCGACATCTAGAACGAGGCCATGAGTGGCTGCGAACTTGGCAAACTCTTCGCTTTTGCCCACCTTAAGAGCCGCGTTGACTAACTTATCGAGTACATCTTTAGGGAGGCCTTTGGGCGCAACGACGCCGTAGTCTGCGGGGAGAGTGACGTTGTAACCAGCCTGAACCACTGATCGCGCCTCAGGAAACATGAAGTACTTGTCTTTGGAAAAGGCAGCCAAGACGCGAACAGTTCCTGCATCGACATGCGCCTTAACCGTTGGAGCGTAACCGCTTGTTGCTTCAACTCGTCCACCGAGCAGAGCAATGAGGGCTTCACCGCCGCCGCCCGTGAAAGGTACCGTCGCCAAGCGAATGTTTGCGACTTTGTTCAGTTCTTGGATGACCAAATCAGGGGCCGTGCGATAGCCTGATACCGCTACCCGAATTTTGCCGGGATTTTTGCGAGCCGCTTCTAC
>CAIYWO010000095.1 GCA_903929925.1 uncultured beta proteobacterium
CGCAGGTCAGCATCCAAGACAACTCTGGTATTTCAGGGACATCGGATTGACGATAGAACGTCACACGTGCCGGGTCGAGCCCACAAGCGAGCCACGTGGCGGCGATTTCCAAGCGTGAACGTGCAATCAAATTTGCATCTTCACACTTAATCAGCGCGTGATAGTCTGCCAAAAAAAAGAAGGCATCTACTTTCGCCTCGTTACTCGCCTGAATTGCCGGGCGAATGGCGCCAACATAATTACCTAGATGTGGCGTACCCGAAGTGGTAATGCCAGTGAGAACGCGAGTATTCATGGCGTAGAAGCTCCGAGACTTGCTTAAAGGCTAACGGTGTCGCGCTGTTCAGAATCCAAATATTCTTTGGACTGCATTTCAAGAATACGGGACACGGTGCGATGGAACTCGTTTGACATAGGGCCTGAGGTATAGAGCTCTTCGGGCTCACACTCAGCCGACATTAAGAGCTTTACCTTGTGATCGTAGAATACATCGATCAACCACGTAAAGCGCCGTGCCTCGGACGCGTGCTTGGGCCCCATCTTCGGTACACCGGACAAGATGACCGCATGAAACCGGCTTGCGATCTCAAGGTAGTCGTTCTGCGACCGGGGTCCACCGCATAAGGTGGCAAAATCAAACCACACCACACTACCCGCACGCTTTTTAGCGGTGATCTCACGATGCTCAATTAACAGCACGGGATCCTGGGGTGGCGTATCGGATAACTGCAAAAAAGCTTGTTCCAGCGCCGACTGCGCTGTCTCATTGAGGGGCGTGTGATAACACTTCACTTGCTCGAGTGTGCGGCGGCGGTAGTCGATACCTGCATCGACGTTCAGAATATCCATGCGATCTTCAATCAATTCAATCGCGGGCAAAATCCGATCACGATGCAAACCATCCGGATACAGCGTCGATGGTTCGTAATTGGACGTCATCACAAAAGACGTACCGTATTCAAAAAACTTGAGTAGCAATCGGTACAAGATCATCGCGTCTGCGACATCCGAGACGTGAAACTCATCAAAACAAATCAGGCGGTAACGCTTTGAGATACGCTTGGCGACTTCGTCTAGAGGATCCTGCCGCCCTTTAACTTCATCGAGCTGGCGATGCACACTGCGCATGAACTCGTGAAAGTGCAACCGCGTCTTACGAGTGACCGGGACGGTTGCGTAAAACGCATCCATCAAAAAGCTCTTGCCGCGCCCAACGCCACCCCACAGATACACGCCACGAGGTACTTCAGGCCGCTTGATCAATCGTTTGAGCGCACTAGACCGATCCCCTTTGAAGGCGATCCAGTCGTCAAAGTATTTTTGCAGGCGCTCAATCGCCGTGCGTTGCGCGTAGTCTGGCTGATAACCGCGCTCAGCCAGACTGCTTTCATAGTATTGAAGAACGTTCAAGAAGGCTTCAGAAGTTAAGCGCGCGTTTATCCACGGCCAGTGCAGCTTCTTTCATCGATTCCGACAAGGTGGGATGCGCATGGCAAATACGGGCAATATCTTCAGCCGCACCACGGAATTCCATGATGGTGACAGCTTCAGCGATCAACTCGGATGCCATCGGGCCAATGATATGCACGCCCAATACTTCGTCAGTCGCGGCATCAGCCAAGATCTTTACAAACCCTGTTGTATCGCCCAGTGCGCGCGCGCGTCCGTTCGCCAAGAAGGGGAAGCTGCCTGCTTTGTAAGCACGACCAGAAGCCTTTAACTGCTGCTCTGTCTGACCAACCCACGAAATCTCAGGTGACGTGTAGATCACCCAGGGAATCGTGTTGAAGTTGACATGGCCGTGCTGCCCGCCGATACGCTCAGCGACAGCAACGCCCTCTTCTTCGGCCTTGTGCGCGAGCATGGGGCCACGCACTACATCGCCCACTGCCCAAACGTTTGGCAAGTTGGTTTTGCAGTCACCGTCAACGACAACAAAGCCGCGCTCATCGAGCTTTAAGCCCACCGCGTCAGGATTCAAGCCGCCGGTGTAAGGCACACGACCGATCGACACGATTAGCTTATCAACCACCAGCTTTTGCGCAGCGCCCGCAGCATCGGTGTAAGGCACGGTCACTTGCTTAGCTGTCGACTTGATTTCACCGAGCTTAACGCCCATGTGAATCGCCAAGCCTTGCTTGGTGAAAATCTTATGCGCTTCTTTTGCGACTTGCGTATCCACTGCAGCGAGGAACTCAGGCATCGCTTCAAGGACCGTCACTTCGGCACCGAGACGACGCCAGACGCTACCCATTTCCAGACCAATCACGCCGGCACCAATCACGCCGAGCTTCTTGGGTACCGCAGCGATATTCAGTGCACCGTCGTTAGACAGAATCTGCTGCTCATCAAAGGGCAAACCTGGAAGTTCACGTGCAGACGACCCTGTCGCGATCACCACATGCTTACCAACAAGGTCAGCGGTTGTCGTACCTGACACTTTGATTGCCCAGCCGCCATCGACCTGACCAGCAAAAGCGCCTTTGCCATGGAAGAAGGTGACTTTGTTCTTTTTGAACAAATACAAAATGCCGTCGTTATTTTGCTTCACGACATCATTTTTGCGACCAACCATTTTATCGAGCTTGAGCGACACACCTTTGACTTCGATGCCGTGCTCAGCAAAATGGTGGTTCGCCTGCTCAAAGTGCTCGGACGACTGCAACAATGCTTTGGAAGGAATACAACCAACGTTCGTGCAGGTGCCACCAGGAGCAGGGCCGCCGTTACCGTTCTGCCATGCATCAATGCATGCAACCGACATACCAAGCTGCGCTGCGCGGATCGCGGCGATATAGCCGCCAGGTCCTGCACCAATAACGACTACATCAAATTGATTTGAAGACATAAGTATCCCAAGCTTAGATTTCGAGCAGCATACGCTGTGGATCTTCGAGCGCTTCTTTCATCGCGACCAGACCCAGCACAGCTTCGCGACCGTCGATAATGCGATGGTCGTAAGACATTGCCAAATAGTTGATGGGACGAATCACGATCTGCCCCTTCTCAACCACGGCACGCTCTTTCGTTGCATGCACACCCAAAATAGCCGACTGCGGTGGGTTGATAATCGGGGTCGACAACATCGAGCCGAACACGCCGCCGTTCGAGATCGAGAACGTACCGCCGGTCATTTCTTCGATGCCCAGCTTACCTTCACCGGCACGCTTACCGAAGTCAGCGATTGTCTTTTCAATCTCAGCGATCGACAGTTGATCAGCATTGCGCAGAATCGGTACTACCAAACCACGTGGGCTTCCGACGGCGATACCGATATCGAAGTAGCCGTGATAGATAATGTCTTTGCCATCAACGGATGCATTCAACACGGGGTAGCGCTTCAGTGCCGCAACAGCAGCTTTAACAAAGAACGACATGAAGCCGAGCTTCACACCGTGTTCTTTTTCAAACTTGTCTTTGTACAGATTGCGCAGATCAATCACGCCTTGCATATTGACTTCGTTGAACGTCGTCAAAATAGCGTTGTCTTGCTGCGATTGCAGCAAACGCTCTGCGACACGAGCACGCAAACGGCTCATAGGTACGCGCTGCTCTGGACGACCATCCAGCGACTGAGTCATAGGCACACTTGGGTTTGCCAACGGTGCGGCTTTCGCAGCAGGGGCAGCAGGTGCAGTCGATGCACCGAGCGCATCGCCCTTGGTGATGCGACCATCACGGCCTGTGCCAGCAACCGACGCTGCCGACACACCTTTATCAGCCAGAATTTTTGATGCGGCAGGCGACGCGATTGCGCCCGAGGCCGCAGCAGGTGCTGGTGCTGCGGCAGGCGCGGCCGCAGGAGCCGCTGCCGGCGCAGCAGCTGCAGGAGCAGCAGCTGCTTTGCCTTCCGTATCGATGCGTGCCAGAACTTCACCCGAAGTAACAAGGCTACCGTCAGCCTTCACAATTTCAGACAACACACCTGAAGCAGGTGCAGGGACTTCGAGTACGACTTTATCCGTTTCAACTTCGATCAGGATTTCGTCAGCCTGTACGGCTTGGCCAGGTTGTTTTTTCCAGGTGAGCAGCGTCGCTTCGGACACCGATTCAGATAACTGCGGAACAACGACGTCAGTGATTGCCATTATATTTTTTCCGTAATTGGATAGATTCGATTATTAAGATTATTTGGTC
>CAIYWO010000096.1 GCA_903929925.1 uncultured beta proteobacterium
AACCCCATGAGCATGTACACAAGTGTAGGAGGCATAAAGCACACTGTCCCGCCGCGTTCGCGAAAGGCACTACGTACCGCTTCAGCTCCTGTCCCATCCAATATGACATGGCATCCGCCCTGCGCCAAAATTGGAAGCAGGTAAGTCGATGTGCCGTGTGTAACAGGTGCTGCTACCACATATCGATCATTAGAGTCGAATCCCCAAGCCTGGATTTGGATGGTGATATTTGTCATCCAAGCTCGGTAAGGCTGCATCACGCCTTTTGGCGCGCCTGTGGTTCCACCTGTGAATTTGATTGCCTGGGTTGCTTCCATTGGCAAAGTGAAAACGGGGCGCGATGCACCATCGTATTGAGCAGTTAGTGCTTCGACTGTTTCGTCAGGCGTATCAATGTTATCTGGTGACCCAATGTATATTCTTAATCCCGGCGCACCTTCCATTAAGGTCGAACAACTTTTGTCAATTACTAGAATCGATGGCTCCGTCGCATCGATGATGCGACGGATTTCGAAGAGGGTACTCATTGGGTTTAAAGGCACCCAGACTTTGCCACATGCGAGGACCGCAAGCAGGGCTACTATATGGTCTGCTGTATTTTTTGCACAAATACCCACCCGGCTTTGCAAAGTTCCGTCCATAGCGACAAGGGCGCTAGACAATGCGGCGACACGAGCAGCAAGAGTCTTGTAGTTGATACAGCCTTCGGGTGTATCGATAGCAATGTTTTCAGGATAGCGCTCCACTGCACGCCAGAAAAAATCAATGGGATACATTTTTGAGATATCCTTTTAAAAGTAAGTGCAATCACCTTTTCAGCGGGGGCAGACCTCCGTAAGCGCTCCATCCAGCCCCTGCCATCCAGCCGCAATCAACCGGCAAGTTGATTCCAGTTATCGCTGACGAGGCACTAGACGCTAAAAAGAGGACAGCTTTTGCGATTTCCGCTGGTTCGACCAGACGCTGCAGAGCAGCCGAAGAGGTCATGGCCGAGGCTTCCATAAATCCGCCTTCGATGGCCGCTAACATCCCTTCAGTTCTTGTGAATCCTGGTGAGACTGCATTCACCCTAATACCTAAATGGCCCCACTCGGCCGCAAGAGTTTCTGTCATTGCGATAACAGCCGCCTTTGCTGGCGCATAAGCATGAAGAGGCATGGAACGAATTCCGGCCACAGAGGCTATATTCACTATAGAGCCATGACCCCTCATTAGCATGGCTCTTGCGAATTTGATGCAAGAAACATAGGTCCCGCGTTGGTCTACGCGAATGATCTCATCCCATTTACGCATGGGCATGTCATATACACCAGCACGTCCCTGCACAATACCTGCACAATTTACCAGCACCGACACCGGCCCTATGTCCGCCTCGATTAAATTTGAAACACTCTCCATTTTCTCTTCATCGGCGATATCGCACTCAAATGCTAGCCCTTGGAATTCCAGCGCGACTTTAAGCGCGGACTCATAATTTCGGTCAAGAAGCGCAACGCGAGCGCCATGCTTAGCCAATTCACGACAGCAAGCAGCACCTATTCCGCTCCCGCCCCCGGTAACGACGGCGAGCGTGTCTCTCAGACTAGTTTGTTTTTGCAATTTTTGGGCTATCGGTAATTTGAAAGCTATCCGCATTTAGTCCGGGTGCGTTGAGTTGGCCTTCAGAGCTCATTCGAAAAGCGGAAAAAACAGGTGTAGGCAGGGCAGGTATGCTGTCACCTCTTTCATTCACAACCTGCGCCGAGAAGACACCGCGCGCGGCAAAATGCGGATCTTTCACCGCGTTCTCTAAACTTACCGAGAGGGAACAACAACAATCCTTGCCAATAAGTTTTTGTGACCAAGTTAATGAATCTTGTGATGAAATAATTCTTGAGATTTCCGTCATCGTAACAAGAGGATTCCTTCCATCGTCACG
>CAIYWO010000097.1 GCA_903929925.1 uncultured beta proteobacterium
CCCCGTTTCGTATTAGAATGTCAGACTTGATGTAAAAATCTGACCAAACAGGGTCGAACAAACAATAGGTGTAGCCATGGCACGTGTATGCCAAGTGACCGGAAAAAAGCCCATGGTGGGCAACAATGTTTCTCACGCTAACAACAAAACCAAGCGTCGCTTCCTGCCAAACCTGCAGTCGCGCCGTTTCTGGGTTGAGAGCGAAAACCGTTGGGTGCGCCTGCGCGTGACCACAAATGCGATCCGCACAATCGACAAGAATGGCATCGATGCTGTTCTGGCTGATCTTCGCGCACGCGGCGAAGTCGCTTAAAGGAGACCATCATGGCAAAAGGTGCACGCGAAAAAATCAAGCTTGAGTCCAGCGCTGGAACAGGTCATTTCTACACAACTACAAAGAACAAGCGCAACATGCCCGAGAAAATGCTGATCAAGAAATTTGATCCAGTTGCTCGTAAGCACGTTGACTACAAAGAAACCAAGCTCAAGTAAATAGAGCCCTCGGTTCGGTTTCTACTCCAACAGCCTCGCCCAGCGAGGCTGTTTGTTTTTATGCCCACTTTTTGTGTCTGCTTTATGTCGCCGTAACTCGGCTTTCGCTAGGGCGCGGCGGGCGTACCGTCCTATAATGTCGCCTAGATCGACGCATTGTGCGTCTCACCTCTTTTTGGCTGTATTCATGCAGGAACGCTACCAACCTAACGCCGTCGAAGCGGCTGCCCATGCAAACTGGGATTCTCGTGACGCTTACCTCGTAACCGAGGGCGCAAAAAACGCCGCAGGAGAACCGAAACCCAAGTTTTATGCTTGCTCCATGCTGCCCTACCCAAGCGGTAAGTTGCACATGGGTCATGTTCGCAACTACACCATCAACGACATGATGGCGCGGCAACTACGCATGCGTGGCTACAACGTCCTGATGCCAATGGGTTGGGATGCCTTTGGCATGCCGGCTGAAAACGCAGCCATCAAATCCAACGTCCCACCTGCAAAGTGGACATACGACAACATCGCTTACATGAAGAAGCAAATGAAAGCGATGGGATTGGCGATCGACTGGTCTCGCGAAATGTGTGCTTGCGATCCCAAGTACTACAAATGGAACCAGTGGCTCTTTCTAAAGATGCTAGAAAAAGGCATTGCCTATCGCAAGACGCAGGTTGTGAACTGGGATCCCGTTGACAACACTGTTTTGGCAAACGAGCAGGTGATAGATGGTCGTGGTTGGCGCTCTGGCGCCCCTGTTGAGAAACGTGAAATTCCAGGCTACTACCTTCGTATCACCGACTACGCCAGTGAATTACTCGAGCAGGTACAAACAGGCTTAGAGGGATGGCCCGACCGTGTACGTGCCATGCAAGAAAACTGGATCGGCAAAAGCGAAGGCGTACGCTTTGCGTTTACGCATGCCATCAAGGATTCGACAGGTCAGTTGATCCAGGACGGCAAGATGTTTGTCTTTACGACGCGTGCCGATACGATCATGGGTGTTACGTTCTGCGCTGTCGCACCAGAGCATCCTCTGGCAACGCATGCGGCCAGCACCAACCCTGAGCTTGCTGCGTTCATCGAGCAGTGCAAGCGAGGCGGTACAACTGAGGCCGAACTCGCCACGCGCGAAAAAGAAGGCCTGGATACCGGCCTGACCGTCACCCACCCACTGACAGGCAAGCAAGTTGCACTCTGGGTAGGCAACTATGTCTTGATGAGCTATGGCGACGGTGCAGTGATGGGCGTGCCTGCGCACGACGAGCGCGACTTTGCTTTTGCCAATAAATACGGCATCGCCATCACACAGGTTGTACAGGTAGGCGACAAAGCGTTCGACAACAAAGTTTGGCACGAATCCTACGCTGACAAGCAATCGGGTCACTTGATCAACTCTGGTGAATACAACGGCCTGACCTTCGCGCAAGCCATTGATGCGATCTCGGGCAAGCTCGAGGCTCTTGGCCTGGGCACCCGTCAGACAACTTGGCGCTTGCGTGACTGGGGTATCTCACGACAACGATACTGGGGCACACCGATCCCCATCATCCATTGCCAAGACTGCGGTGCGGTGCCTGTTCCGGAAAAAGACCTACCTGTCGTACTGCCCGAAGATCTTATTCCGGATGGTAGCGGCAACCCTCTGGCCAAACATGAAGGCTTCTTGTCATGCCACTGTCCAAAGTGCGGCAAGGCGGCGAAGCGGGAAACCGACACGATGGATACATTCATCGACTCGTCCTGGTATTTCATGCGCTACACCTCGCCCGGTAACGACCAGCAAATGGTCGATGCGCGCAATGACTACTGGATGCCGATGGATCAGTACATTGGTGGCATCGAGCACGCTGTGTTGCACTTGCTCTATGCGCGCTTCTGGACACGGGTCATGCGCGATTTAGGGTTGGTTAAATTCGACGAGCCCTTCACCAAGTTACTTTGCCAGGGTATGGTCCTTAACCACATCTATTCTGCCAAGAACGAGAAAGGTGGGGTTGAGTACTTTTGGCCTGAAGAAGTCGACAACATTTACGACGCCAAAGGCGCCATTACTGGAGCCAAGCTCAAGAGCAATGGACGCGACATCACCTACGGTGGTGTGGGCACGATGTCAAAATCAAAAAATAACGGTGTCGATCCACAATCTTTAATCGACACACAGGGTGCGGACACGGCCCGTCTGTTTGTCATGTTCACGAGCCCGCCTGAGCAAACACTCGAATGGTCGGACTCGGGCGTAGAAGGGTCGAATCGCTTTTTGCGCCGGCTCTGGTCGCTCTGCGCTCAGAAGCAAGCGGACGTGATGACCGGTCTAAAAGCACCTGTCAAAGACTGGGCGGCGGCAAGCAATGACATTAAAAAACTTCGCTTTGAAATCTACACGCTCCTCAAACAAGCGGACTACGATTACCAACGTATTCAGTACAACACTGTTGTATCAGCCTGCATGAAAATGCTGAATGCAATTGACGACGCCTCACTCGGGGACTCGAATTTTGCTCGAGCAGCCACTGCAGAGACCTTAGGAGTATTGCTACGGGTGCTGTACCCAGTCGTGCCACACGTAACTTGGCAGTTATGGTCTGAGCTAGGCTATAGCGAGATCTATGGGGACTTGCTCGATGCGCCTTGGCCTACCGTAGATGAAACAGCGTTAGTCACGGATGAAATTGAGTTGGTATTGC
Organism: uncultured beta proteobacterium; assembly: GCA_903929925.1. Classification (GTDB taxonomy): domain Bacteria; phylum Pseudomonadota; class Gammaproteobacteria; order Burkholderiales; family Burkholderiaceae_B; genus Zwartia. Next base: position 3,174 of record CAIYWO010000097.1, read on the forward strand.
AAATCAATGGAAAACTCAGAGGAAACCTCAGTGTTGCGCGTGAAGCGACCCGCGAGCAAATTGAACAGTTGGCTGCCGCACATGAAGCGGTTCAACGCAATTTGGAAGGACGCACGCCCAAGCGCATCATCGTGGTACCCGGCAAACTCGTCAACGTAGTCGGTTAAGAGGACAAAACCCGATGAACCAGTGCCCAACAGACCGTTCTTGCTTTAGCGACTCTCTCGTCAAGCTGGGGCGCTGGATCATCGTAGGCATGACTAGTCTCTTTCTTACGGGTTGTGGCTTCAAAATGCAGGGATCGACCCCCCTGCCCTTTGACTCACTACACATCACAATTCCTCAAAACTCTCAGTTTGGTGCGGACGTGCGTCGTGCAATTCGCGCTGCGTCGCCTAATACACGCCTGATAGAACTCAATGACATCAAAGTTGGTCCCCGTGACATGAAAGAGGATGATGACGTTGAGGATAAAGCTGTCCAAGACAACATCAAGATCAAACAAGTGCGCAAGCTCGCCCAAGCGCGACTGGAACAATTGGGTGAAGAACGCCTGACACGAATCGTTGCACTCAATGCACAGGGTAAGGTCGAAGAGTTTGAATTGACCTTAAAGTTCACGTTCAGACTCGTCAACGCAAAAGATCAAATCATTCTGCCGGCAACCACGCTCACTGCCTCACGCAGCATGCCGTTTGACGAACGGGTGGTGCAGGCGAAGGAAGGCGAAGCTGCGACGCTCTTTAGAGATATGCAAAAGAGTCTTGTGACGCGAATCGTTCGACGCATTACAGCGCCTGACATTACACAGCGTTGGGAAACCGTATCCAAGGCGAAAGGCGAAGAGGCAGACGAGATCGAGACCGTCGCGCCAGTCAATGAGCCAACTC
>CAIYWO010000098.1 GCA_903929925.1 uncultured beta proteobacterium
ACTAAGGTGTTGAGCAAAGTCGATTTCCCCATCGCACTTTGACCAAGTAGCAACGAGGTCTTGCCTTTCAAGAGGGGCAGCACAACGTCGTTTACGCTGTCAGTATCCCGGGCGCATAACTCTATGACTTGCACGCCAAGCTTGCGAAAGGGGGCGAGTTTTAACTGTGCCGCGGGCAACCCGTCAATCAGATCCACTTTGTTGAGCAAAATGATCGGAGTGATCTCGGCCGACCAAGCGCCCGCAAGAGCACGACCAAGAAGATCATCCGAAAAAGCAGGCTCGACTGCGATCACAATGAGCAGTTGATCAACGTTTGCTGCGAACTGCTTACTGCGAGATTCGTCCGAGCGAAACAAAAGATTTTTACGAGGCTGGATAGATTCCAGCGCACCTTCGTCTTGCCCCTGACGTGTAATTTCTACATAGTCACCCACTGCGGCTTCATTTTTTTTGCCGCGGGGATAACATTTAAGTAGTGTTTGATCTGATAGTTCTACCGTGTAGTGCCGCCCGTGGGCGGCAATGACTCGACCTTGCGTGTGCTGGCTCATGCAGCGGACAGGTGCCGAATCCGAATTGCGGCGGGCGGATGGCTATCGTAGAAGGCAGAGTGCACCGGGTCTGGAGTGAGCGTCGATGCGTTATCGTCCATGAGTTTTACTAGCGCGTTAATCAGTTCGTCTGCGGAGCTTTGGTCCCTGGCAAAGCGGTCTGCCTCAAACTCATCTCGCCTGGATAGCCAACTTCTTAAGGGTGTTAAGCCAAAGGTGAAGACAGGCACAACTAGAAAAAATAACAGTAAGGCCATGGCGTCGTTACGTGTGCCCATTTGAGGGATCACACCTAGGTCTGTATAAAACCAACTTTGTGTGGCGAGCCAACCTAACAGAGCAAAGAAAACAAGCGATCCGATAAACATCGTGATCATGCGCTTCAGAACATGCCGATGCTTGAAGTGACCGAGTTCATGCGCTAAGACGGCGACGATCTCGTTCGGAGTCAAGCGCGCAAGCAACGTATCAAAGAAGACAATTCTGCGCGCACGACCAAAACCCGTAAAGTACGCATTGCCATGCGCAGAGCGCTTAGAGCCGTCCATCACAAACAGACCATTAAGTGTGAATCCACAACGGCTGGCGAGCTCTTGAATGCGCTGTGCCAGCGCAGCGTCCTCTAGCGGAGCAAATTTATTGAAAAGAGGGGCAATCCACGTTGGGTAAATAAATGCGATCAAGAGTGAAAAACCGGTCCAAAGTGCCCAGGCCCAGAGCCACCAGAGGTTGCCGGCTTCCGCCATCAGCCATAATACTGCGGCAATCAGTGGGATTCCTAAGAGGGCACCTACGATGGTCTCTTTGATCGTATCGCTAATGAACATATTTAGCGTCATGCGATTAAAGCCAAAGTGGGCCTCAAGCTTGAATTGTCTGTACAGAGCAAAGGGTATGCCTAGGATACCCAAGAGCAGGAACACGCTCATCACCAATATGACTTGTCTGAGCAGCGCGTGAGAGGTGATGTTGCTTGTGATTGTGTCGAGATACTGCAGTCCACCCAACAGGGTCAAACCGATCAGTACAGCAGCATCAAAAAGCATTTCCAACATTTTTAGCCGTACTTTGGCAACGGTATAGTCCGCCGCGCGCTGATGACTGGGGAGTTCGATTTTTGCAGCGAACTCTTTTGGTACGACCTCGCGGTGAGCCAAGACGTGTCGGATCTGTCTCGTTGACAGCCAAATTCGAACGCCTAGCATGACAAGTAACAGCGCAACAAAAAGGATAGTAAGCATATGACCTAACTGCCTCGAGACGGCATGTGAGAAAATCGTGTTTTAACCGGATGATTATATGACTAAGACTTCCTCGAAAACCGCAATTCCGCAAGCCGTTAAGACCATCCCAAACGAATTCCGTTTGGTCTGGCTTGACATGGAAATGACGGGGCTCGACCCTGAGCGGGAGCGCATCATTGAGGTGGCAGTCGTTGTCACTGAGCCCGATCTAACCATCGTCGCAGAGGGGCCTGTGCTGGTGATTCATCAGCCAGATAGCTTGTTGGACGCAATGGATAGCTGGAACCGTTCGACACATAGCAAAAGTGGATTGACAGCGAAGGTTAAGGCGTCAACTATGACCGAGGAGCAGGCGCAGGAGGAGTTAATCGCCTTTTTGTCTCAGTACGTTCCGGCAGGTAAGTCGCCGCTTTGTGGCAATACCGTCAGCCAGGATCGTCGTTTCATGTTCAAGTACATGCCGAAACTTGAGCAGTTTTTTCATTACCGAACTGTCGATGTCAGCACGTTGAAAGAGCTCGCGCGGCGTTGGAAACCGGAGCTGTTAAAAGGCTTTGAAAAACGAAGTAAGCATGAAGCGCTTGCTGATATTTATGAGTCGATTGACGAGCTCAAATATTACCGCGAGGTATTCATTAAGCTTTAATTGCAGCGTATTTTTTTCGGATAATGTAGCGATACCAGCTGTGTAACAAGATCGCCGAGGTGCTTAGGCCGACGGTTGCCATGAGCCACATGCTGCCCGCCCCAACTGGCGAGCCTGCCAAGAGCTGATTGCGCAAAGGTTCAATCAATCCTTTGCCCGGACCAAACCCCAGCCACCAGCCGCCCAGCAGACCAATCGCCATCAAGGCAACAATTTGTAAGAGCAAGGGAACGACGGCGATTTTGTGTGCGCGTAAGAGGTAGCTATTAATACATTGCATGGCATCAACAACATGAAAAAACGGCAGCAGTGCCAGTAAAGATAAGGCAACTGCGGCGACAGCAAGGTCGTTTGTGTAGGTTGCTACGATAAAGTCTCGACCAAAATATAGAAACCCAGCTGTGATCAGGGCCCCAACGAGCCCAACCACCAAGCCCATCATGCTTGTTCGATGTGCCTGCTGCAGTTGCCCCGCGCCAATTGCTTGAGCAGTGAGGGCGGCGGTGGCCACACCAATCGACATTGGCATCATGTAGGCAAGTGCTGCCAAGTTTGCTGTGATCTGATGACCACCGATGACAGCGGTACCTTCCTGGGCCACGAGCAAAGACATGAAGGTAAAGGCGCAAACTTCAACCAAGTAAGAGCCCCCCATCGGGATGCCTAGGCGCAAGATGCCCCACAGCGCTTTCATATCAGGTAGGCCGAGCTTGAGCCCAAACTGCTTGTAAAACGGTGTGTGATGAATAAACCAAAGACCCACGGCAAGGTTGACCCACATGACGATCGCAGAGGAAATGCCTGCACCAGTCGCACCTAAAGCTGGCATGCCCCAGTTACCGAAGATCAGCAGCCAGTTAAAGAAGATTTTCATGACGATCCCGCTCAAGTTGATCGCCATGATCAGTTTGGGTCGAGAGACGGCGTTGGCTAGTGCGTAGACCGTACGAAACATCAGGGCCGCGGGGAGGGCGAAGGTCAGGGCCTGAAGATAGCTTTTCATACCAGCGCGTACTGCTGGGTCTACATCCCCGGAGTACGAGAGCCAGACATCGGGAAACATCATGACAGCGCCGCCCACGACTGACAGCACGAGTGAGACCCATACGCCCTGGCCCCAGATGTGCCCGACTTTGTCGAGTTCGCCCGCCCCAACGTGTTGCGCTTGTATCGGAATCAGGGCGTGCATCACGCCCATTAGCCCCACAAAGACCGTGATGTAAATAGAGATGGATAGCGCCATGATGGCCAGGTCTACGGATCCTGCGTGACCAGTCATCGCCGTGTCCAGTACGCCAAAGGCCATACTGGCCCATTGGCTAATCAATACCGGCCATGACTGCTTGAAAATTGCTCTCAGGGTTTCGCGTATCGACCGGGGCGACGTGTCGACTACGCTCATTTGACTGGCACGCGTAAGAGTCGATAACGATCGAAGCGGTCGGCACCGCGCGAACCTAGCCATATCACTGAGGCATTATCGCTATATCCTGCGAGTCCATCGGCTAGTTTTTTACGCGTTGTTTGCTGCAGGACGAAGGGACACTTCGGATCGTAGGTCATTTGTATGTTGTCGAATACGTAAAGTGACGCCTGCGGTCCAAGCCCTAAGCCTTGCGCTCGCACACATGCTACCTGACCGGGCGTATTTGAAAGAGTCGTCAGTACTTGTTTGATTTCTGCCGACATCGGCCGATAGCTACGTACATAGTCTACGGCGGGTAACCAAAGCAAGACCAGCAGGACCCATGTGATGGTGACTCCGCTTGCGCATAGCATCGAACCGCGCCACAACACACTTGGATTCCACTTCACACGCCAGATGACAATCGCGACCCAGCAAAGCGTCGCGAGAGCCGCCGCGATGACGGACCACCAGGCAATATGAGGCTCATAACCTGTGGTGAGTCGAGCAATGTTGAGTGAAATTTGTTTGGGTACTTTGTAGTGCAAAGCCGCCCAGCCGATCCAGACGCACAGGATCGTGACCGAAAAACACATCAGGGCGAACCAATCAAGTGTATTGATAACACCTCGGCGCATGGTTGGCAGTGCAAAGGCCGCTAATACAGCGAGTGGCGTAGCAAAGAGCACGTATTCAGGTTCGCCTGAATTGGTCAGTACAGGGATGGTCACGAGAACGCCCAGTACAACGGCTAGCGGAATCCAGATGTGTGGCGCAGTAATCCAGCGGCGCCATTGCCAGATTGCCAGGCAGGCGAGTGGCCAAATGGGCCAGAGAAACCAGGGAAGGTCACGCAGAGGGCGCAAAGCGATTTCAAAGTGTGGGATACCAAAATGCGAGACATTCCAGTGTGTCCATCCTTTAAACCACTCCGGGTGTAGGCGTTCGGTCGGTATCCACCAACACAGGACGAGAAGAGCGGCCACTGCAATCGCGCCGAATATCCATCGTCTGAGTGGCCACAGGCCGCTACGTGGGTGCAGGGCGAGCAAAGTCGCGAGAAGAACGGGGACAACGCCCGGCCAGGCCCGCGTTAAAAAACAACCTGCCAGGGCAATTGCCAAGCACGAAGCACCCATCTTGGGCTTATCGAGCATACGAGCCAGAGAGTAGAACGCTAACGCCTGAAAAGCGACATTGGCGGGAACGACTGAGGTCTCATGCAAGCGTTGCAAGATACCGATCGTGGCAAGCCACAACAGAGTGGCTGTGTCCGCGAGTAGTCTCCCGTAGTCCTTGACTGTCGGCTCACCACCAAAGGGCAGTGCGAGAGGTTGCGCTTCGGTTCGGCGTCCAAGCAAGTAGGTGCCGTACCAAATTGAAATCATGGTCAGACTGAACCAGAGCACGTTGGCAATGCGAGAAGCGGAGATCTCACCGAGCCAAGGTCCCAAGACGTAAATAAAGAGTGCGCCTACCCAAGTGACCAGCGGTCCATCTTGGGGGAGGTCTAGTGCGCCCACGTGCGGCACGAGCCAGCCGGATCCATCGCCACGCAGTGCCGAGAGCATGGTGGCAAGGTTCAGTACATCATCTGTTTTCCAGGGATCACGACCGAACAGGCCTGCCACGATGTAAGCCGCCGCCAACGCAAAGAGAACCAGCCTCGGCAGCTTGAGCGTTGCCGGGGCAGTCATTCGTGCGGGTGTGGATTGGCTCAGGGGTGACACGCTTTAACAATAACCTGTACTTAAAGACCGAGGTGGGGATAAAAAAAGGCAGCCAATGGCTGCCTCGGTTCGCGCGAGATGATCTTGGAGGATCAAATCAGGCGGAGGCCTTTTTTGTACCGCTTGTACGTGCGAAACGTGCACGGAACTTCTCAACACGGCCAGTCTCAACGATACGCGTTTGCGCGCCAGTGTAGAAAGGGTGCGATTCAGAGGTTACGTCACACTTAAAGAGTGGGTAGGTCTTGCCATCGAGTTCGATGGTTTCGCGGCTGTTCAGCGTCGAGCGTGTCACAAACTTGTTGCCAGTTTGCAGGTCGACGAACACGACGTCGCGGTATTCTGGGTGGATGCCATCTTTCATTGGAAGTCCTTAGGTTTGGGCGGGTCGCCAGCCGAGAGTGTCAGCCACGTATCCTGAGTCAAGCCCATGATTCTACAGGGAATGGGGAAGTTTTGCAACGCGACAATGCTATTCTTCTGTTGAAGATTAGACAAAAAATGTCTTTTTAAACAAAGCCTTGGGAGAATGTGTTGTCTGTAATGCATGAAATCCCCACTATTTCTGAGGGTGGCGGTGTCCGATACCTTCACTTTGGTACAGAGTGGGTGCAGGGCGCGATGTGGGTAGATAGACCCGCAGAGTTTGTGTTGGAGTACACCGCACAAATGATGGCGTGGCTCGTCTTTCTTGAGCCTGCTCGGCAGCAAACCCTGGGGCTTCTCGGGTTGGGGGCGGGCTCGATGGTCCGATTTTGCCTTAAACACACCTCTCATCCGCTGACCGTTGTCGAACATAATCCGCTTGTGACCACGGCTTGTGAACTGTACTTCAAGCTTCCCAGGCCCGCGCGTCTGACGATCGAACATCAGGATGCGGGTAAGTGGGTTGAGTCAAGTAAGAACTGGGGGCTTTGTAGCGCCTTAATGGTAGACATTTATGATGGTGAGGCGCAAGGTCCAGTTCTAGATTCCTTGGCTTTTTACCAGGGCTGCCGCGCCGCGCTGGCAGACATTGGTGTCATGAGCGTAAATTTGTTTGGAGCCCATGCGAGTTTTGCACGCAACATTCGCAATATTAGTCAGGCGTTTGATGGTCGGATTTTGACTCTTCCACAAATCGATGCAGGCAACCAGGTTGTGCTCGCGTTCAAGGGCCCTCCTATCGCGGTAGGGGTTGAGCAACTGCTGGCCCGCGCGGACTATGTCGAAGCGAAGTACGGTTTACCCGCAAGGAAATGGGTACGCTCGATGATGGGGCGATTGCAAGATGGCGTTCTGGCGATTTAGATGAAAATGCACTTTAATTTTCTGAAGCGATACATGGCAAGCCTGCTGGTATGTCTTGGGCTAGTCCTCGTGTCGTCAGAAGCTTTTGCGCAAATGAAGTCTCTCGTGATCTTGACGCTTGAGGAGAGCGAGGAATCCGATGAGATGCGTGCCGGCATCCGCGAGGTGCTCAGGGCGGCTGGCCTGCAAGAAGGGCGTCAGTACAAAGTGCAGACCGCCAATGCACAAGGAAGTCCTGAGACGGCCTCCAAGCAGGCGCTTGAGCTTATCCGTGGCAAGCCCGATGTCATTCTGGCGCTGTCGCAACCCAATGCCCAGGCAGCAGCTGCACACACAACAACCATGCCAATCATTTTTGTGGGTGTCACCGATCCTGTTGAGGCAGGTTTGGTTTCAGGCCTAGGTGCTTCCGGGACGAATATCACCGGCGTCTCCGACGCGCTCGCGCTCAGTCGAAGGGTGCCCTTGATTCGGCAAGTGGTGCCTGCGGCTAAACGTGTTGGTGTGATCTACAACTCGACGGATGCCGTCTCGGTGGCTCAGGTGCGTGAGTTTCAAACCCTCCTGGGTGAGGCGGGTTTAGTGATGCTCGAGGCGACGGCTGCACGACCTGTCGATGTGGCTTCAGCGGCCCGCAGTATGGTAGGTAAGGTTGATTTGATTTATACGTTGGCCGATGCGACTGTGCTTAAGGCCTATCCCCAGCTAGTGGCTACTGCGAGCCAGACACGAACTCCTTTACTGGCCTCGGATGTCGCGCAAGTCAAACAAGGTGCCGTTGCCGCAGTAGACATTACTGGACGGGATTTGGGCCTGGCAGCAGGGCGACTGACATTGCGTGTCTTGCGCGGTGCTAAGCCGGGTGCGATTCCGATCGAGGTGATGCAAAAACCACCTTTGTACTTAAACGCACAGGCGGCGCAGCGCCAAGGAGTTGTTTTGTCCGATGCGCTGTTCAAGAGTGCAAGTCAAGTGTTTAAGTAGTCATGAGCGTGATAATCTGCACAAAAGATAATCGGTTACAGCCACCGTGGTTGACCGCAGCGTAAGGAATGAAAGAAACCATGATTGATTTGGGCGTCAATATTGATCACGTCGCAACCTTGCGTCAGCAGCGACACACTGCGTACCCCGACCCCATCGCGGCCGCCTTGCGAGCCGAGGAGGCCGGTGCTGACTTAATTACGTTACATCTGCGCGAAGACCGCCGTCACATACAAGATGCGGATGTCTTTGCTCTGCGGCCTTTGCTGCGTACGCGCATGAACCTTGAGTGTGCAATCACGCCCGAGATGTTAGCCATCGCTTGCAAAGTTCTGCCGCAGGATGTGTGCCTGGTCCCTGAAAAGCGCACCGAGCTCACCACAGAGGGTGGTCTGGATGTCGTAACGGGGCACGTTGCAGTCAAGGCCGCTGTTGATCAACTGCAGTCAAATGGGATTCGCGTGTCGCTCTTTATTGATCCGGAGCCTGCGCAAATACGAGCAGCCGTTGACGCGGGTGCCAGTGTGATTGAGCTCCATACTGGTGCGTATGCTGAAGCCTCCGATGCGGCTGCGAGCGAACATGAGTTGTCTCGGCTTCGTCAGGCGATTAGCGTTGCAGTCAAGCTCGGGTTACGTGTCAATGCCGGGCATGGACTGCACCTTGGTAATGTCGATGCAGTGGCAGGGATGCCAGGGTTGGCAGAGCTAAACATTGGTCACGCGATCGTCGCGCAAGCGGTATTCGATGGTTGGGAACCCACCATACGTAATTTCAAAGCGCGTATGGTGCAGGCCTATCTGCAGGCACAACGCACGGGTTCGGCCCAAGCCTCCCCACGTTAATCAGGAGCCCTTGTGTCTGCGATTGCGGGGATCGGAACGGACTTAGTCAAGATGGCTCGTATCGAGCAGGCGTGGCTGAGACATCCCGAGCGTTTCCCTGAAAAAATTCTCGGTACCGACGAGCTGCGTGTTTTTAAAGCGCGCGCTGCGCGTGATCGGTTGCGGGGCGTTCGTTACCTCGCGACACGCTTTGCAGCGAAAGAGGCTTTCTCCAAAGCCGTTGGGTTAGGTATGCGCAGCCCAATGTGGTGGACGCGTATGCAAACGCTCAATGCTGCTGGGGGAAGGCCGGTTGTTGTGTTGGCTGAGCCCCTGGCAAGTTGGTACGCTGAGCGGTTTGGCGTAGCGCATGTCTCCTTGACGGACGAATCCGAATACGGAGCGGCGTATGTTGTTGTTGAATCTCGCATTTAGTCCGACACCCTCTCTAGATTGATCTTTATTGAAAGGCTATTTTCTGATGAGCACCACACTGACCCAGCGTTCCCATGTCGCAAGCCTTGGCCCTCTCATGGTAGATGTACAAGGCTATGTGCTGACGGCAGCCGAGAAAAAACGTTTGCAGGACCCCTTGGTCGGGGGCGTCATCCTGTTTGCTCGTAACTACAAAGATCGCGCGCAGCTCACTGCGCTAACGCGCAGCATCCATGCCCTGCGCAGCCCAACTTTACTGATCGCGGTAGACCATGAGGGTGGTCGAGTGCAGCGCTTTCGTACCGATGGTTTCACGACACTCCCAACGATGCGCAAACTTGGCGAGCTCTGGATGACGCAGCCTCTCGTCGCAATGCGCAGCGCGACGGCTGTAGGGTATGTGTTGGCGTCTGAATTACGCGCTTGTGGCGTCGACTTAAGCTTCACCCCTGTGCTGGATCTGGACTATGGCGAAAGCGGTGTGATCGGTGATCGCTCCTTTCATCGTGATCCACGCGTGGTCGCCATGCTTGCCCGGGCACTCGCGCAAGGGTTGTCATTTGCTGGGATGTCGTCCTGCGGCAAGCACTTCCCTGGACATGGGGCAGTTGCAGCAGATTCGCACCATGAAATCCCTCTGGATCACCGTTCGCTCAAGCAGATTATGGCTGACGATGCAGCACCCTACGAGTGGTTGGGCGATCAAGTGATTTCTTCTGTGATGCCAGCACACGTGATTTACACCAAGGTAGATACTAAGCCGGCGGGGTTTTCTGCGAAATGGATCCAAGAGATTTTGCGCACCAAACTAAAATACGATGGCGTGGTCTTTTCTGATGACCTCACCATGGAAGGTGCCTCGGTAGCCGGAGATATTCTTGCACGTGCGCAGGCAGCTCTGCAGGCTGGATGCGACATGGCGCTAGTGTGTAATCGCCCAGATCTGGCCGATGAGTTGCTCGGCCGATTACGCTGGAAATCTAAAGCGGTTTCTGTTGCGCGTATTCAACGCTTGATGTCTGCCTCGGTTGCGCCGGACTGGAAGGCATTGCAGCGTCTACCCGCCTACCAACAGGCGCTTGCTTCGGTGCACGCACTCAATGAGCGAAGCTGAATCCAGCACCTTCGATGTCAAAGCCTATTTGGCGAAACTGCCGCATTTGCCCGGCGTGTATCGGCATATCGACGCATCCGACGAAGTGCTATATGTTGGTAAGGCGCGCGATTTAAAGAAGCGCGTGTCGTCGTATTTTCAGAAGACTCCGTCGAGTCCCCGTATCGGCCATATGGTGGCGCGGGTTGTGCGGATTGAAGTCACGGTCACGCGCTCAGAGGCTGAGGCGCTGATTCTTGAAAACAATCTGATCAAGACGCTTCGCCCGCGTTACAACATTTTATTTCGCGACGATAAGTCCTATCCCTATCTGATGCTGTCGGGGCATGCGTCCCCACGTATTGCGTATTACCGAGGCTCAACACAAAAGAAGGGCCAGTTTTTTGGACCCTATCCCAATGCGTGGGCGGTGCGCGAGACTATACAAATACTACAAAAAGTATTTCGGTTACGCACCTGTGAGGATACGGTTTTTGCAAATCGCTCTCGTCCATGCTTGTTACATCAGATTGGTCGCTGCTCTGCGCCGTGCGTCAATGAAATCAGCCCTGAACGCTATAGCCAAGACGCTGAGCGTGCTGCGCGATTTTTAGGCGGTGAAACTCAGGAGATCATGGGTGACATTGAACAGCGTATGCAAGCGGCATCAGCGGCGTTAGAGTTTGAACAGGCCGCCTTATTGCGAGATCAAATGGGTGCGCTCGCTAAAGTGTTGCATCAGCAAACGATGGAAGACACTGATCATGGCGATACCGACATCATCGCGATTGTGGCTTCAGGAGGACGCGTCTGTGTCAATCTTGCGATGGTGCGTGGAGGCCGTCATTTGGGAGATCGTGCTTTTTTCCCGACGCATACCGACGGAGATTCATTATCCGACGTGCTGGAAGTGTTCATCGCGCAACACTACATCGATCATCCTTTGCCGGCTACGGTCGTGGGTTCCCATGTTTTGCCTGATCCAGCATTGATCGATTTGCTTGCCGAGTCTCGGGCGACAAAGTCGCGCTTTTTAAGTCGGCCGCAAGGTATGCGTCGAGCTTGGTTAGAGCAGGCATTACGCAACGCTGAAATGGCGCTGGCGAATGCCTTGTCGGAATCCGGTGCCCGCAGTGCGCGTACGTTGGCCTTGGCTGAGGCACTTGACCTGGATGCAGACCCGATGGCACTTGAGGCCTTTCACATCGAATGCTTCGATATTAGCCATACCGCGGGTGAGGCCACACAAGCTTCCTGCGTTGTGTACGCCCATCATGCGATGCAGCCCTCCATGTATCGCCGCTATAACATTGCCGGGATCACGCCCGGAGACGATTACGCCGCCATGCGTCAAGTGTTAACCCGACGCTTTGGTAAGGTCGCTGATGGCGAAGCAGTCATGCCAGGTTTAGTGCTAATTGATGGCGGAAAAGGGCAAGTAGAGATTGCCCGGCAGGTTTTTGTAGAGCTCGGGCTGTCCATCGAAGTGCTCGTGGGTGTTTCCAAAGGGGATCACCGAAAAGTCGGTCTCGAGACCCTTGTTTTTGCGGATGATAGGGAAGCGTTAGTGCTGGGTGAAACCTCGGCTGCGTTGATGCTGATTGCCCAGATTCGTGACGAGGCGCATCGCTTTGCGATTACGGGGATGCGTGCCAAACGCGCGAAAGCCCGGAACGTCTCGAGACTAGAGGATATCGATGGAATCGGCGCGAAACGACGCCAGAGGTTGTTGGCACGTTTTGGTGGCTTTAGCGGGGTAGCGAACGCCAGCATTGAAGATCTTGGTTCTGTCGAGGGGATTTCCCCCGAATTGGCTGAGCGTATTTACTTTGCCCTGCGTTAGTTGGGTTAGCATAGCGACATGCCTTTCAATCTACCCATTTTCCTGACTTGGTTGCGTATTGCGATGATCCCGCTCGTCGTGGGGTTGTTCTATTTACCTGAGTCTTGGCTAAGCGTTCCCGCCCGCGATACGTGGGCTTGTTTTGCTTTTATCATTGCAGCCTTGACGGATTGGTTCGACGGTTGGCTGGCACGACGCTGGAATCAGACCTCCGCGTTTGGTGCATTTTTGGATCCCGTCGCAGACAAGTTGATGGTGTCGGCAGCGCTCTTGGCGCTACTTAATTTAGACCGGATCGATGTCATGATCGCTTTGGTGATTATCGGACGCGAGATCACTATTTCAGCGCTGCGTGAGTGGATGGCTCAGTTAGGTGCCAGTGCAAGCGTTGCAGTGCATTGGCTTGGCAAGTTCAAAACGGCAGCACAAATGATTGCGATTCCGTGTTTGCTTTATCACCGCGACGTCCTTGGGCTTCCTACGGCACGCATCGGTTCGGTTTTAATCTTTATCGCTGCAATTTTGACGGTATGGTCGATGATGTATTACTTGCGTCGCGCCTGGCCTGTTATCCGCGAAAAGACGCACTAAGTACCTGCGCGCTGAGACAAGCGCTGCCTCTTCCCCATCTTTTTACTGCCGAGCACTTCGGTCTTGGCTCGGTGCTGGCATCCCCGGGGTTGCTCGCCAAGGGTTGATGTCCAGCCCTCCGCGTCGTGTGTAACGTGCATAGACTGATAGCTCGACAGTGTGGCAACGCTGCATGATGTCAGTAAATATTCTCTCGACACAGTGCTCGTGAAAGCCGCCGTGGTCCCGAAATGACACAATATATTTCAGCAGGCCGCCCAAATCGATTTGGGGTCCGGCGTAGTCAATCTGTACGCAAGCCCAGTCGGGCTGGTTAGTAATCGGGCAGTTCGACTTGAGTAAACGTGAGTAAACCGACTGTTTGACGATTTCCGCCGAGGCGGTGCGCAACAGGTTTTCGTCAGGGGTGTAACGATCAATCGCCAAGTCTTGATCGTCTAGGCAGATTCCCGATGGTTCGACGATGCGTTGCTGTGCAAAGCTTTCCGCCTCTATCAGGCTAAGTTGAACCGGGCTCCCGCATAGAGCTGATAGGTCTTTTTCAAGCGTTGCCAGCAGGGAGTGGCTTGACTCAAACCGTGTCTGGTTGATGCTATTTAAGTAAAGCTTGAAGGATTTTGACTCAACGATGTTCGGACTGAAGGCATCTACTTGAGCACGCAGTAGCGCCACACGAGGCATCCCCTTGGAGGTCAGCCAAGACACTTCATAGGCATTCCAGAGATCCCAGCCGACAAAAGGCAACTTGTTCCCCTGTAGTCCCAAGTCTGCACGCCCAACTTGTCGGGGAATCGGAAATAAGAGCCCAGAATCGTATTGCGACGGGTAGGCAGTTATTTTGCCCAACGCTAGGGCGTCAGCTGGCTCAATCATAAAAAGTGTCAGAAAAATAAACTCGATTTTACCTACTTGATCTATATCAAGGCGGGTGTCATGCAATAGCCCTACGATACATGCACCATGCCGAAATCCATTTTCTCTATCAATCGCCCTCTAACTGCTAGCGAACTGACCGCTCGCAGGCGGGATCTGGTCCGATTGGGCTTGGCATGGCTCGCCATGATGCAAGTCATGATGTTTGCGTTGCCGGGTTATTTGCGTATCGATGCGGGGCCTAATGACAGCATCGAAGTTCTCGATTGGGCCATTCTGTTGATGAACTGGGCAAGCTTGACGCTTTCGGTCCCCGTGGTGCTGTATTCAGCCTGGCCGATCTGGCGAGGCCTACGCCAGGCCGTTCAGGGTTATCGCGTGACGATGGATGTTCCCGTAGCCATCAGCATAGTGGCTGCCTTCATTCCAAGCGCAATTGCGACCGTGCGGGGGGAAGGGGAGGTCTATTTTGATTCGGTGACGATGTTTGTGGCGTTTCTTCTTACGGCCCGCTATTTTGAACAGCGTGCTCGGCAGTCGCTAGATGCCGGCGCCTTAGGTCGAGCCTTACAAGAACTGAGCGAACCCTTGCGTGCGCAGTCCGATCGCGTGGCAACGGTGTTTGTCCTGACACAAATGGTGTTTGCTTTTGTCATTGCCGGCGTATGGTGGATAACACAGCCCGAGCACGCGTTAGATGTGTTGGTGGCATTGCTGGTGATGAGTTGTCCCTGCGCCTTATCACTGGCCATACCGATTTCCCTAGCGGCTACGCATGCAAGCTTGGCTGCCTATCCCGATATG
>CAIYWO010000099.1 GCA_903929925.1 uncultured beta proteobacterium
ACAAGGCGCGTCGTCGCAAGCAGTTCAGCAAGCGATAAGCAGCACAGGCGGGGACCGCGAACAGCGGCCCCATGCAAACGGGCCGCGCAAGCGGCCTGTTTTTTTTACGGAACCCCATCTGCGTGGGATAATTATTCATTACCTCAGCAAACATCATGGCGAATTAATCATGGCAAACACTTCAACGCAACGCATCAAAGTTGGCATTGTTGGCGGCACCGGATATACCGGGGTCGAGTTGCTGCGCATGCCTGCACAGCATCCCGGTGTTGAATTGACAGCTATCACTTCGCGTAAAGAAGATGACATGCCTGTCGCTGAGATGTTTCCTAATCTACGTGGGCACGTAACGCTCGCGTTTTCAACGCCAGAGAAAGCACCACTGACGGGTTGTGACGTTGTATTTTTTGCGACACCACATGGTGTGGCAATGAGCCAGGCGAAAGAGTTGTTGGCTGCGGGTGTACGCTTGATTGATCTCGCCTCGGACTTTCGTTTAAAAGATATCAAGACCTTCGAGCACTGGTACAAAATTCCTCATACATGTCCCGACGTATTGGCTGAGGCGGTTTACGGGCTGGTTGAGCTCAATCGCCCCGCGCTGGCTAAAGCGCGTGTGGTTGGGAATCCTGGTTGTTACCCAACCACGATTTTGTTGGGACTTGCGCCTTTGCTTGGTGGCAAACCGCTGATTGATACAAGCGACATCATTGCAGACTCAAAGTCAGGCGTGAGTGGTGCAGGGCGTAAGGCAGAAGTCGGTAGCTTGTTCTCGGAGGCCAGTGATAATTTCAAGGCTTACGGTGTAGCGGGCCATCGCCATCATCCAGAAATTAAAGCGCAACTCGATCAGTTAGCAGGACATCCTGTGGGCCTGACGTTTGTCCCACACCTTGTACCCATGATTCGGGGAATGCTCAGCACGATTTACGTTCGCATTTTGCCCGAGGCGCGCGATACAGACTTCCAGGCTCTGTTTGAGCAGCGTTACGCCAACGAAGCCTTTGTTGATGTTTTGCCAGTAGGTAGTCTGCCTGATACGCGTTCGGTCCGTGCATCCAATACTTTGCGGATCGCGTTGCATCGTCCGGGGAACGGAGATCGCCTGATCATTCTGGTTGTGCAAGACAACTTGGTGAAAGGTGCTGCCGGTCAAGCCATACAAAATATGAATTTGATGTTTGGTTTGCCTGAAAGTATGGGCCTGAATCAAGTGGCGATTCTTCCTTAACGCATGCTAAAGAGCGCAGGTCGAACGTTCGTTTTTTGGAGTGTCGGTGCGGTTCTGCTGATTGCAGCGGGTGCGGCTGCAGGTATTTTTTTTACGCAGCGCCCAAGTGCACAAGACGTGGCGCTGCACCTTCGTACCGAACGACTTGCTCAGGCAGCGATTCGTGGCGAACTCGAAGCCCAACTTCGCGAGATTCAGGTGCGCAGCGAGCAATTACGCAGCGAACTAACAATCGAGCGCTCTGCACGCGCGGAGCTTGAAAAAAATCTGAAGCAGCTTCAACTTGAGTTGGGGCTTAGCAAAGACCACCTGGCGTTCTACGAGCAGTTACTGCCTCCTGGACCACAGGGCTCGATCGCAGTCCGCGCGGTTGAGTTTGAGCGCAATGGCGTCAATTTGAACTATCGGGTTTTACTGATGCGTAGTGGCAAGCCGGGCGAGCGTGTTAACGCGCGTCTTCAGTTTGTTGCCTCCGGCCTATTGGGTGACAAAGACGCTGAAGTTAAGTTGCTCCCTTTGCAGGCCGTTCCTGATCAAAATGTCGCGTCCTCGACGCTATCCGGTGGTACGACCGAGGTGTCTGACAGCTTAAAACTCAGTGTTGAGCAGTTTCAGCGTAGGCAAGGCGTCCTGGCGGTGCCGAGTGGCCTGAAAGTAAAGTTTGTGACGTTGCAGATCCTGGACGGGGATATTGTCCTTGCATCGCGCAGGGTTGATCTTCAGTAACACCTAGGGTTTGCGTTATAGTTGACCATCCTAGTCGGGTATCGTTTTTAGTATCAGTCAGTCGCCCATCAACTGGGCAGGAGCTACACCATGAGCACAATGACACAGACCGTTGATTTGCAAGCACCCCCTACGCCAATTCTATTTACGGATTCGGCTGCGGCGAAGGTCAAAGATTTGTTGATTGAAGAAGGCAATGCCAACCTCAAGTTGCGTGTTTTCGTTCAAGGTGGTGGTTGCTCAGGTTTTCAGTACGGCTTCACGTTTGATGAAGACGTTAACGAAGATGACACGACACTAGAAAAAAATGGCGTGTCCTTACTCGTGGACCCCATGAGCTTTCAGTACCTCGTTGGTGCAGAGATCGACTACAAAGAAGACATCGAAGGTTCGCAGTTTGTGATTCGCATTCC
>CAIYWO010000100.1 GCA_903929925.1 uncultured beta proteobacterium
CAGCTTGATAAAAGCTTGACGCCCTGTCATTTTTTGAACAGCCATTTTTGTCTCCCTAGATTGCTTTTATTTGTATCTGCCTACCAATCTTAAAGACCAGCAAGCTGTTGCATGTGTACGGGATCGAGTCCCAGTTTCTTTGCTGCATCTAGCATGTCGGTCCATGTCGTGTGATCAACAGGTATGCCGTGCGCGGTGCGCTTTGCACGCGACTCGCGCTCAGGCTCACCTGCAACGCGTACGCCCTCGCCTCCTGGGAGCGGCGGGGAAGCCTTCACCCACTCGATAAACGCCTTCATCTCGTGTTCAAACACAGAGCCGTCTGCAAGCTTGGCTGGATCAAAGACGATAGACAGCATGCCATTGACGACACGACGCTTACCGTCAGCTGGAGCATGTGTCGTCATGCCACCTGCCAGTGCTCCACCGAGCAATTCGCAAATCAACGCCAGGCCGAATCCTTTGTGGTCACCAAAGGTACACAGCGCACCAAGTGGTGGCTTCACGGCATAAACTGGATCCGTCGTAGGCTTGCCTTCGCTATCGATCAGATAGCCCTCAGGTAGTTGCTCACCTTTATTAAAGGCCACACGCGCTTTACCCTGTGCGATGATACTCGTGGCAAAGTCGAGCAAGATGGGGGCTTGCCCAGGTACAGGAATGCCGACGGTAAAGGGGTTTGTGCCAAAGCGCGCATCGCCACCACCAAAGGGGGCAACGATGGGTCTGGAAATCACGTTAACGAAATGAATCGAGATCAGTCCTTGCGCAACGGTCATTTCAGCCCAGGCGCCAATACGACAGAGGTGATGAGAATTACCCAGCGCAACGATGCAGCTACCATGCTCTTTTGCACGTGCGATCGCTAACTCCATCGCTTGGTGTCCGATCGCCTGGCCAAACCCACACTCACCATCCAGACCGATCATCGTGCCACTATCCATCCGCGTTTGAATTTTGGCGTTTGGCTTTAAGCTGCCTTCAAGATAGGCTTCGGTATAGCGCGGCAACATGCCAACACCGTGCGAATCGTGTCCAGTAAGGTTCGCTTGAATCAAATTTTCGGTAACGAGTTCGATTTCGCGTGCATCGCTACCAAAGCCAGAAACGAGATAGCGCACTGCGGAACGCAATCGCTCAATCGGAATGATGTGCATGTCAGCCATGACAAGCGCCCTTTTTAGACGTTAAACAAGAAGTTCATGACATCGCCATCCTGCACGATGTATTCCTTGCCCTCAGCACGCATCTTGCCTGCTTCTTTGGCGCCTTGCTCGCCCTTGAAGGTGATGAAGTCCTCATAGGCGATCGTTTGTGCTCGAATAAACCCGCGCTCGAAGTCTGTATGAATGACACCGGCGGCCTGCGGTCCCGTCGCACCGATCGGCACTGTCCACGCACGCACTTCTTTGACACCCGCCGTGAAATACGTTTGTAGGCCAAGTAATTTGAAGGCGCCACGAATCAGACGATTCAAACCAGGCTCTTGCATGCCCATATCAGCTAAAAATACTGACTTGTCTTCATCAGACAGCTCCGCAATCTCTGATTCAACTGAAGCACAAATCGCGACGACTGGCGCTTTGCGCGCAGCCGCATACTCTGTCAGGCGATCAAGCATCGGGTTGTCTTTAAAGCCGTGATCACTGACGTTGCCTACGTACATGGCGGGCTTGGCAGTGATAAAGCATAGCGGCGCAATCAAGGCCATCTCTTCGTCTGACAAACCGAGCGCACGAATCGGTTGCGCATCGTTTAACTGTTTGATGACCACTTCAAGGATCGCGACAACTTTTTGTGCGTCTTTATCGCCCGAGCGTGCAGTTTTTTGATAGCGATGCAAGGCTTTTTCAGCGGTTTGCATATCGGCCAAGGCAAGCTCAGTTTCAATCACTTGAATGTCAGAAATCGGATCGACACGGCCGGCGACGTGGATGACGTTGTCGTCTTCAAAGCAGCGCACCACGTTGATGATGGCGTTGGTTTCGCGGATGTGTGACAGGAATTGATTCCCCAGCCCTTCCCCCTGGCTTGCTCCGGCAACTAAGCCGGCAATATCCACAAACTCAACCGTGGCATGCAAGATGCGCTCGGGGTTGACGATTTCGGCGAGCTTGCCTAAGCGGGCATCAGGCACTTCGACCACGCCCACGTTCGGCTCAATCGTACAAAAAGGGTAGTTTTCGGCGGCAATACCCGCCTTCGTTAGGGCATTAAAAAGGGTTGATTTACCGACGTTGGGCAAACCAACGATGCCACATTGCAGAGCCATGAGAGTCCTGAGTTTCTGAAGGGTGGAACAGCTGTATAGAATATAAGGATTGAGTTTAACGCTTTGAGTCCCGCTATGTATCTCGATGAACACCTTGCTCGCCCGTTTGGGTCTATCCCAGCGCTGATTCACGTCACGGCCTCAGAGCGACCGACTCAACCAGCCTTAATACTGGACGAGCACACCATCACCTATGCCGAACTGGACAGGCTAATTGGACGAGTCGCCAGCAGTCTACAACGGGACGACCTGACCCCAGGACAGGTTGTAGCTGCCTGCGCCAGCACATCCTTTGAATACGTTGCATTATTTTTAGGTGTTCTGCGAGCAGGTGGGCTCATGACCCCGCTCCCCCCTTCTGCCACGCCGCAAAATCTTTCCGCCATGCTCGCCAACTCGGGCGCAACGACTTTGTTTCTAGACCACGCGAGTGCACGCCACTGGCCAACTGACGTCCAAGCTGCCGCAGGCCTCAAACGCGTGTGGCTGGATAACTCCTCGGGCGAAGCAGCAGACTGGTCAGGCTGGCTCGCCACCGACGCCACCCCTTCTCCAGTTGCTCCTGAACCACACTGGCCCTTTAATTTGATCTATTCATCAGGCACTACCGGCACACCCAAGGGTATTGTGCAACCTTGCTCCATGCGTTGGGCGCATGTGCAGCGCGCTGCCACGAATGGCTACGGGCCTGATACCGTCATGCTGGCATCGACGCCGCTGTACTCCAACACAACGCTGGTCGCACTGCTGCCAACACTCGCTCTGGGTGGAACCGTTGTGCTGATGTCAAAGTTCGACACGCGGCGCTATTTAGAGCTTGCCCAGCAGCATCGCGTTACCCACACGATGCTCGTACCGGTGCAGTACCAACGATTGATGGATGAGCCAACATTTGATGACTTCGACCTGTCTTCATTTCAGGCAAAATTTTCGACGAGTGCGCCGTTCAGTGCTGCACTCAAGGCCGACGTATTGCGCCGCTGGCCAGGCCGCCTAACTGAAATTTACGGCATGACCGAAGGTGGTGGACGTTGCGAGCTTGAAGCACACAACTATCCGCACAAGCTACACACCATTGGTAAGCCAGCAAGCGGGCACGACATTCGTCTTATTAACGAACAGGGTCAGGAAGTTGCGCCAGGCGAAACCGGTGAAATCGTGGGCAGCTCTGCCGCCATGATGGAAGGCTACTTCGGCATGCCTGAAAAAACGCGCGAGGTGGAGTGGTTTGACGCTACGGGTAAGCGCTTTATTCGTACCGGCGATATCGGACGTTATGACGAGGATGGCTTTCTGATTTTGTCGGACCGCAAAAAAGATATGGTGATCTCGGGCGGCTTCAATATTTACCCCAGCGATCTCGAAGCCGAACTCAGCCAGCATCCAGCGGTGCGTGAGTCAGCCGTGGTTGGCGTGCCCTCCAGGCAGTGGGGCGAAACACCCGTCGCTTACGTTGTGCTGCGGCCCGAGCCCAATATCAGCGCTGAAGACTTGCTAAATTGGCTCAATACCCGCGTCGGCAAAACCCAACGCTTAGCTGATTTAGTGGTGGTGGACAGCTTACCCCGTAGCGAAATCGGCAAAGTCTTAAAGCGTCAATTACGAGACGAGTATCGTGCAAAAAATTAAGTTGCCTGATTTGCAAACTGAAGAGCTATTAAAGCAACAGCGAGCGGTCCTGCATTAAATAATCCGTGCAATAACATCGCAGCACCGATGCCGCGCTCCACGCGCATCCAAGCCAACACCTGGCCAGTCACCCACTGAGGAAGCACCAAAACCGCCATCATCCACCACGCCATCTGGTCAAATTTAAAGTTATGCAGATGCAAAGCGGCGAATGCAAGAACGGAAGCGTGCAAGACCCAAGGAAAGAACTTGCAATAGCTTCTGAGCCAGGGCCACGCCCAGCCACGCGGCATCGCATTCCAACGCGCAGACCACCACAATGCCAAAACACTCAGGCCGAGCAAACTACCCGCCCACCATTGCAATCCATTTAAAAAAATAACGATGAGCACGGGGACTAGCAACAACGCATGAATAGGGCGTCGTAGCCCATAGCGAAATAGCAACTCTTCCACAACGGGCGCCCAAAACAACGCCTGAAACCACGGCAACTTATGGATGTCGATCCGATGGCTCGCACCACTCAGCTCGTACACAGTCAAGACGACCGGGCCTAATAAGACGATGTTGACGAACCAAAGCATTGCCGCCCACGCTAATAAGCGTTTGAAGGAAACGCTCGGCCACCAGTCGGCGTGCCATGCTCCGAGTTCCCGCGTCGCGCGCGAGCGATTTGCAAAAACTCTCTTTAGACTTGGGTTCTTAATAAAGTGCAGGCAGTGCACCAACTCTTCGCGAAACGATAAGGCGCCTGTCATGCGACGGGGCTGACTCATGCGGGATTATCGCGATGCAACTGAGCCGTCGCACGCGCAAAGTCGCCTGCAAAGAAAAGGGGCATGACGGCACGACAGCGTGTCAGACAGCCATCAATCGCCGTTTGATCTTCCCGGCGCGGCTGATGCAAGACAAAATCGGCTACTTCTTGGGCTAGATTCAGGCTTCTTGGATGACCGATACCCAAGCGCAGACGCCAAAAGTCTGCACTCCCAAGGGTCGACTGAATATCGCGCAAGCCATTATGTCCTGCGTGACCACCCCCCTGCTTGACCTTTACCTGACCCGGAAACAAATCGAGCTCATCGTGCAGCACTAATATTTCTTCCGCTTCCAATTTATAAAAGCGCGCTAAAGCACCCACGCACTGGCCCGAACGATTCATGTAGGTTTGCGGCTTAGCAAGAAAAACCTGTTCACCCTGCACGCGGGCCTTCGCAATCAGCCCGGCAAAAGACTTTTCATTCGTGAAACTCGTACGCAAGTCATCGGCAATCGAATCGACCAACCAGAACCCCGCGTTATGACGCGTGCGCTCATAGTCTGCCCCCGGATTGCCGAGGCCCACGATTAGTTTGATTGGTTTAGACATGCCTGCATTAGAAAGCAAAAGCCCCGCTTGCGCAAAACGCTAGCGGGGCAATCAGATCGTATTGTGACTCAACCCCGAAGGGTTCAGAACGATTCGAACCTTAAGCGGCTGGTGCAGCTGGAGCTGCGCCGTCTGCTTTGGCATCATCGCTTGCGCCACCTTTCACAACTGCAGTCACCAACACAGGGTTCGTATCGCCACGATGTGGAACGTGGGTCACGCCCTTAGGCAACGTGATGTCTGCCAAGTGAATGGAACCGCCACCGACCAATTTGCTCAGATCCACTTCGATGAATTCTGGCAGATTTGCTGGTAAGCAAGAGATGTCGAGGTCGGTCAACACATGCGAGATGATCGCAGCGCTGATTTTGACCGCAGGCGAAACCTCAGCGTTCACGAAGTGCAGTGGAACCTTGGTGTGCAAGGCCTGATCTGCAGACACGCGCTGAAAGTCAACGTGCATGACGATCTGTTTGAAGGGGTGCCACTGAACCGAGCGCAACAGAACCTGTTGGCTTTTGCCTTCGAGTTGCATGTCGAGAACGGATGCGTGAAATTTCTCTTTACGCAGTGCGTGAAAAATTTCATTGTGATCGAGTTCGATATTGATAGGCTGCTCTTTGCCACCGTAAACAATGGCTGGTACACGGCTTTCACGGCGCAGGCGGCGGCTCGCACTCGTTCCCTGTACGCTGCGTGGGGTTGCATTAAATTGCATGAAAAACTCCAAAATAAGTGGATACCACTCGGTTAAAACACTGACTGAAGATCAATCAGCGCGTTTGCCAACCACCGCGACCAGTGGCCGACAAATTTTTACGCACTAGTCAACGAACAAGGAGCTCACTGACTCTGCGTTTGAAATCCGTAAGATCGTCTCGCCCAGCAAGGCTGCGCAAGACAACTGTCTAATCTTCCCGCACGCCCGACCTTCCTCGGACAGAGGAATCGTGTCGGTAACAACCAATTCGTTGAGCTCAGAATTATTAATACGCTCAATCGCACCGCCCGACAGAACGGCATGCGTACAGTAGGCATACACAGCACCGGCACCACGCTCTTTTAGCGCTTGTGCTGCCTTACAAAGCGTGCCAGCGGTGTCAACCATGTCATCCATGATCAAACAGGTGCGGCCATCGACTTCGCCAATAATATTCATCACTTCTGAAACGTTGGCACGCGGGCGCCGCTTGTCGATAATCGCCAAGTCTGCCTCAAGCTGCTTAGCCAAGGCGCGGGCACGCACGACACCACCAATATCAGGAGACACCACAACGAGATTACTCAAATTGCGACGCCAGATATCACCTAACAAAATCGGTCCCGCGTAAATATTGTCTACGGGGATATCAAAGAAACCCTGGATCTGGTCTGCATGCAGGTCCATTGTCAACACGCGATCAATGCCAGCCACTTGCAACATGTTCGCGACGACCTTAGCGGTAATTGCGACCCGGGCAGAGCGTGGGCGCCGATCTTGGCGGGCGTACCCAAAGTACGGGATCGCAGCGGTGATGCGGCCTGCCGAAGCTCGACGCAACGCATCAACCATCACCATCACTTCCATGAGGTTGTCGTTGGTGGGGGCACAGGTCGGCTGCAACACGAAAACGTCTTTACCGCGGACGTTTTCGTTAATTTCAACCATGACTTCCCCGTCCGAGAAACGGCCTACGGTCATCCGACCTAAGGACATGTCTAGGTGGTTCACCACATCAACGGCCAGCCGTGTATTGGCTGTACCGGTAAAAATCATAAAACTATCGTTGGCCATGGTCGAGGCAGTCACAGACAGTAAGAATTTAGATGCGGAACAAAAAAGCTGCTGAACAAATGCCCTGACACACGTTGGCTAGTTCAACAGCTCTGCAATGGGGCTGGGGAGGAAGGATTCGAACCTTCGCATGCCGGAATCAAAATCCGGTGCCTTAACCAGCTTGGCGACTCCCCAACTAACTATCAACCCAATCCTGCAACGGGTGCACATTCAGACCTTTACAGACCGTCATAGACTGTATCGGATTCAACGTGTCCGCTATTGCAGTATCGGAAAAATCCGTACTTATTTTAGCGAGCATTCTCTGGCGGGCATCTTCAGCTAGTGTGGCGTCAGGGAAGCTTATAAATAAACACGACCCAGACCCCGTCATACGCGCTTTAAAACCACCGGCACTAAACTCAGCTTTGTTTAGCCAATCTAGTGCTTGCTGCACAACCGGGTAACGCTTTAATACAACAGGCTGCAAATCATTGCGCCCAAATTCCAAATCTGCGGTGATCCCACATCCGGTGATTTGGCGCCCAGAAAAGTCCATTATTTTGACCGGATCGGTGTTTCTTGTCAAATCCGGATCCTGAAAAATCCCTTGCGTGGGCACCTGTTGCGCGGGCTGAACCACTAAAAAAGCCTGCTCGGGCAACTCTAGCGCTGTGAGCTTCTCACCAATTCCCTCTGCGAAGGCGTTTTGTCCAAAAATAAAAACCGGAACATCCGCCCCCAAACTTAGCCCTAACTGCATCAGGTCTTGTCGACTCAAGCCTGTTTGCCACAGGCGATTTAACGCGATCAGCACAGTGGCCGCATCACTCGACCCGCCGCCCAGACCGGCACCAGATGGAATGCGCTTGCGCACACGAATCTGGGCACCAAGCTTGCTACCGGTGTGCCGCTGCAAGGCTTTGGCAGCCCGTACCACCAGATCATCGTCATGCGCGACACCAAGCATATCGGTGTCGCGCACAATTTTGCCATCGCGACGTGTATCTACGTCTAGCGAGTCGCTCAGGTCGATTAAGCGAAAAACGGTTTGGAGCAGGTGATAGCCGTCTGGACGGCGACCGACAACGTGCAGAAAAAGGTTTAGCTTAGCGGGGGCAGCGAGGTCATAAAGCATAGTCAGATCAGGCCTTTACCGCACGTTATGTGCCATCAATGACCAAGCGAATCACAATTTTTTTAGCGTCGTCTTGGCGCGACAAAACCAACAGTCTAGGGCCCAAAGCGTCAAACCGCGAAAGATCGACGCGCCAACCCGCTTGCTCAAAGCTCGTTAGCCGACCTTGTTCATCCCGACTCACGCGCGCCATCGTGGGCTCAGCGTTTGTTTGGCTCCGCAACCAGGTACGCAGACCTTTTACAGGGATCGCCTCACCAACCGCGATTTTGACCAACTCCTCAGCAGTTGGGGCCTCTAACCTGCCACCATTACTTTGGGTAAGCACCGCATTTTTACCTGTGACCTCGATTCGAGCCAGAATATTGCCAAATGGATTGGTTAAATCTAGCTCCAGCCGACTACTTGCATCACGCCAGGTGAAGCCGCCCTGCACCGCTTGCGCAGGCGTCAGAGGCTCTTCCACTCGGAGGGCAAATCGCCCTACCCGCTCAAACGAATCGGTCGATGAAGACACTGGAGTTATTTGCTGTGTTGCGCATCCAGCGAGCACAAGCAAGGTCAAGCTAAATATTGCACGAACCCAAGCCGGCACCTGCGTGGACTTCAAAGGCGAACTCCAAGACGCTTAGCTGTGTCGATTAAGGTTGGGTTCTTGGGTTCGCGCTGAGCACCTTCTTTGAGATATTTTTGCGCCTCATCTCGTCGCCCAAGCTTCCACAGCACTTCAGCGATATGCGCCGCGATATCGGCCTCAGGACGTTTCGCGTACGCTTGTTCAAGGTACTCCAGCGCCTGCTGGTTGTCGCCCATCCGAAACTTCACCCAGCCCATACTGTCGAGGATAAACGGATCCTGGGGGGCAAGGGAAAGCGCGCGGGTGATGAGCTCTAGCGCCTCGGGCAACCGCTGATTACGATCTGCCAACGAATACCCCAAGGCATTGTGCGCATGTGCGTGTCCTGAATCAAGCGCAATCACCTGACGCAAGAGCCGCTCTGCCTCGCGCATTTTATTGTCGCGCTCATAGAGCATGGCTAGCTCATATTTAATCTCAATCGTGTCCGGCAAGGCTTTATCTGCCGCATTCAAGCGCCTGATCGCATCACCCAACCGATCGGCATCACGCAAAATCTGCGCGCCTGCAGAGAACCCGAGAATGCGTTCGTCATCGGTCTGCGGGGTACCAGAATCAATTAGAGCAATCGCCTCATCTACTCGCTTTTGACGCGCACGAATCATCGCCTGTTTAATCCGGGCCGAGTAACGCTGCGAGGGATCTTCAATTTTCGCGAGCAGGCTGACCGCCTCATCTAGCTTGCCCTGCTCGTCTGCAATCTGCGCAAAGAGCTGATAGGCTTCAGCCAAAGCAGAGGGTGCATCAGTCGCACCGGCAGCCGAGCCGCGTTGACGCTGCGTCTGCACAATGATGAACTGCTCAAGAAAGCCTCGTGCCTGCTCCAGGTTTTTGGCACGATACGCAACCTGCGCCTGGACAAACAACAAATCAAAATCTTCTGGCGAGCGCTTGGCCATCGATTGCAGTTCGTTCATTGCGGCGTCATACTGCCGCAAATCCGTCATGTGGCTCACCATCATGAGGCGCAGACGACGCGCCTGAGGGTGTGCAGCAGCAAAACTAGCCGCATCGCGCAACGCTGCCGCGGGGTCTACACCCAGGCCATATTCAAAAACACGCATCGCCGCTTCTTCGGACCGTGGCGCCAAGGCAAGAGCCTTGCGGGCTTCTTCGAGGGCACGCTCACGATCTGCGGCGGCAGTCGCCATATCTGCTAGCGCCAAGTGCGCAGCAAGGGTGTTGTGTACTGTGCTCTCCCCAATCGCAGTCGATAGAATGCTCAGCGCAGTGCGCTTATCCGGCATGCGACTTAAAACATGGGTCGCCTGAGCAATCGCAGCGTTCTTGTCTGTCGCTGCATCAATTTGCTTACGCAGCGCCGTTGCAAGGCCGCTGGTCTGTCCAGACGCGGCTGCAAGCGCCATTTCTGTGGAGGCCGCTTCAGCGTCATCCGGAGTAATCCGCAACCAAGTGCGCGCCGACTCCAGCGCGCCGGGTAGGTTACCGCCCCCGAGATAAAACTCAAGCGCTCTGCGCGCTAAGCGGTAGTCGCCGACCTCGCGGGCCAACTCCAGCATCGTCTTACCTGCGGACAGAAACGATCCGCGCTGAGCCGCGATTTCAGCAGCGAGTATTCGGAAAAGTAGCGAAGAGGTCAGCGTGACTTCAGGCAGCTGCCCGGAGCGCAAATGAATTTCTTCGGACTCCGGCATACGGGGCTGAACTTGCAGCGGCGTATGTTGAGACGTTCCTTTACTCTGCCCTACCTGCGCCCATCCCTCAGACGCAAACAGTGACATCGAGACCGCCACAGGGAATGTGGCAAGCCAATGGGCAAAACGAAATTTAAACGACGACTTCACGCGAACCGCCTAGTTGGTGGCACAATCAACTGACTCAGTGACAAGATGTTAGCACTCACCCATGCCAGAACTACCAGAAGTTGAAACAACTCGTAAAGGAATTGACGCCGTTGCAACAGGACGGACGCTTAAGCGCATGGTTATCCATGAATCTCGCATGCGCTGGCCGATTCCAGCCGGGCTCCCTGACTGGGTAAGGGGGCAGCCAGTCCTTTCCTGCCGCCGCCGAGGGAAATACCTGCTGTTGGAGTTCGACCGAGGCACCCAGTTGATCCACTTGGGGATGTCCGGTTCGTTGCGCAGCGTCCCAACCGGCGAAATATTGCGCAAACACGACCACGTCGAATGGCATTTTGAGCACCTCACGCTCCGGCTGCACGACCCCAGGCGGTTTGGAGCCGTACTTTGGCACCCCGTCCAAGATGGTCCCGTCGAGAATCACCCCTTGTTGCAAAAACTCGGCATTGAGCCCTTTGATTCGAGCTTCGACGCCGCGCACCTGCGCAAGGGGTTTAAAGGCCGTCAGATGGCGATCAAACAAGCGCTGCTGGCAGGCGACGTTGTAGTAGGTGCGGGGAATATCTATGCATCAGAGTGCCTATTTCGAGCCAAAATCCACCCTGCCACCCCTGCGGCACGCCTGTCCCTTGAACGCTGCGAACGCCTAGTCGTTGCCCTGCGAAGCACGCTGAAGGATGCGCTGGAATCCGGTGGCAGCACTCTCCGAGACTACGTGAACGCCACCGGAGAGGCGGGCGCCTATTTCACGATGCACGCGGCCGTCTATGAGCAGGATGGCAAACCATGCAAAACATGCTCTCGGTCCATCAAGCGCATGGTACAAGGGCAACGCGCCACCTATTACTGCCCTAGTTGCCAAAAACGCTAATTAGGCCTGCAGAACCTTGCCTGGATTCATCAATCCGTGCGGATCCAGCGCTGTTTTGATCTGTTTCATCAGCTTGAGTTCTAGAGCGCTTTTGTAACGGGTGAGCTCATCACGCTTGAGCTGCCCCACACCGTGCTCGGCGCTAATCGAACCCGCATGTGCATGCACACTGTCATGCACCAATTGATAGACGTCGTATTGCGATGCCAAGAGTTCTTGTTCTGTTTGGTTGGGTGCCCGTGCGACGTTGTAGTGCAAGTTGCCGTCGCCGAGGTGTCCGAACACAATGTGCTGAATCCCTGGAAAACGCTGTTGCAACGCTGCATTGGTCACCTGCACAAACTTCCCAATTGAAGAGATTGGTATCGACACATCGTGCTTGATGCTTTTACCCAACTCAGCTTCCGCCAGGGGAATGCTCTCGCGTAAGTGCCACATCGCCTTGCTCTGCGCGATATTCTCGGCAATCGCCGCATCGGTCACAAGCCCGTCCTCGATCGCGGCACCCAAAACGGCCTCAAAACGGCCTTGAGCGTGCTCAGCGCTTTCGCTATCCGACAATTCAAGCAATGCGAACCACGGCGACTGGGCAGACTCCCCCTCAAACGGCAGTCGTTGCTGCGGAAACAACCTCACAACTGCCTGCAAGACCGACCCCATCATCACTTCAAAGCCTGTGAGCGAAGCACCAAAGCCGGCACGCGCACGAGACAACACGGTGATCGCGTCTTCCATTGTGTTTAAGGCCAGCATCGCAGTGCGCTGGGCAACCGGCAAGGGATACAACTTAAGCGTCGCAGCCGTAATAATGCCAAGCGTACCTTCGCTTCCAATGAACAAGTCTCTCAGGTCATAGCCCGTGTTGTCTTTGCGCAATCCTCGCAAACCATCCCAGATCTCCCCCTCAGCCGTCACAACTTCCAGGCCAAGCGCCAGGTCACGCGTATTGCCATAGCGCAACACCTGAGTGCCTCCAGCATTCGTCGCCAAGTTCCCACCGATGGTGCAACTGCCTTCTGCTGCCAGGCTCAGCGGGAACAGTCGATCTGCCGCACGCGCGGCTTCTTGTACCGACTGCAAGATGCAACCTGCTTCGACCGTCATGGTGTCGTTATCGGTATCAATCGATCGCACTTTGTTCAAGCGCGCCAGACAAATCACCACCGCACGCCCTGTCTCGTCGGGGGTAGCACCGCCACACAGACTGGTATTGCCACCTGAGGGCACGACTGGAGTCTTAGTCGCGGCACAGACCTTCACCACAGCTGCGACCTCCTGGGTCGAAGCTGGGCGCACGACGGCGAGCGCCTGCCCGCGGTACCGCCCGCGCCAGTCCACCACGTACGGGGTCATCGCCTCGCCGGTCAAGACCTGATCAGCGCCAACGATATCTTGCAACTGTTTCAATACGCTCATTGAATTCTCATTTTAGGATTGCACGCACTGGGTAGTTTTCCAGTAATTATTCAGCAAATTGTAGGGTAGTTCGTAGTCGACCGTCACCAATTTAGGGCCTCTCAGACCGCCCTTCGCTAGTCAAATGGGCGATAATACGGGATTCATTTTCCGTCTAGGGCTCGCCCTTATTCTGGCGCCCCAACCAAACCCGGAGCAGCACTCGTGTCCGCATCACATCCGTTCCCACACTCCAGCTTCAAAGCCTACGATATCCGCGGGGTCGTCCCGACCGCACTCAATCCGGGCTTTGCCCGCGAACTCGGACGTGGCCTAGCCGCGCGCGCCCATGCGGCAGGCGTCACCACGATGGTTGTTGGGCGCGATGGTCGCCTCAGTAGTCCAGAATTAGCTGGCGCGCTACAAGAAGGTATGCGACAAGGTGGCATCCACACCATTGACGTGGGCCAAGTGCCCACTCCACTGGTGTATTTCGCTGCCTACACCCTAAAAACCGGTTCGGGTGTTGCAGTCACCGGCAGCCACAACCCCCCGGAGTACAACGGCTTCAAAATGATGATGGGTGGTAGCACCCTACACGGTGACGCAATCCTTGCATTGCGCGATGAGGTGGCCGCCGGTCCTGCACATGACGCAACACCCGGCCAAGCCACAAGCGTTGATATCCTCACCCCCTATTTGGCGCGCGTACTTGGTGACATCAAACTCAAACGCCCCATGAAAATCGCGATCGACTGCGGTAATGGGGTTGCCGGTGCTGTGGCGCCACAGCTGTTTCGTGGATTGGGTTGCGAAGTCACCGAGCTTTTTTGCGAAGTCGACGGCACATTTCCCAATCATCATCCAGATCCCGCAGATCCGCATAACCTAGAAGACCTTATTCATTGCGTCCAAACAACGGACTGCGAAATCGGCCTAGCGTTTGACGGAGACGGAGATCGTCTCGGTGTGGTGACAAAGTCTGGGCAAATTATTTGGCCTGACCGTCAACTCATTCTGTATGCGCGTGACGTGCTCGAACGCTGCCCCGGTGAAACGATCATTTACGACGTGAAGTGCAGTCGGCACGTGGCGGTACAAATTCGCGCAGCGGGTGGCAAGCCACTGATGTGGCAGACCGGGCATTCGCTCATCAAAGCAAAACTTGCCGAAACGGGCGCGCCCCTTGCCGGCGAGATGAGTGGTCATGTGTTTTTTAAAGAGCGTTGGTTTGGTTTCGACGACGGTCTCTACACCGGCGCACGCTTGCTCGAAATTCTTTCACGCTCTGCCGATCCGTCAGCCGTCCTTGAAGCGCTGCCGCAAGGCGTTTCTACCCCGGAGCTCAAACTCGAAATGCGTGAAGGCGAGCCTCACGCTTTGATCAAGCGTCTGCAAACCGAGGGTGTCTTCGAAGGCGCAAGCGAAATCGTCAAGATTGATGGTTTGCGCGCCGACTATCCCGATGGGTTTGGCTTGGCACGCGCGTCAAATACGACGCCGGTTGTCGTGCTGCGGTTTGAGGGGGACACAACCGATGCGCTTGCCCGTATCCAAGAAGCCTTCCGCAAACAACTGCTTAC
>CAIYWO010000101.1 GCA_903929925.1 uncultured beta proteobacterium
CGTAGAGACCTGCTTTGACTAGTTAGGGATTAGGGCCCCAGGGCGCGCCGAGTAACAGCTTGTTTTCTTGTTGCTGCAACATTGGGCGCAGTTGTTTGGCGAAGTTCATGAAGGCCTGATCGCCGTAAACGCCTGCCCAAACGGCACGACGGTCTGCGTCGTCATCAAACTTCCAGAGGTGGACGAGTTGATTCAGTGCACCGATATCGCCAGTAAAGTAGCCGCAAAGTTTTTGCGGGTGCTTTGACAGTGCAGGCCATCCTTCTGCTTTGTAGAGCGCCACCACGTCGTTCATCTTGCCGACTGTGACGGTATACGTGCGTAATTCATAAATTGCCATATGTGTCTCCGTTGTAAAAGTTATATTGCGATGCTTTGTGCTTGTTGTGCGCCGCGAATAAGCTTGCCTGGTAGTGCTCCGGTCGCGACACCATTTTGATAAGTTACAACGCCCGACACGATGGTCGCTACAAAGCCCTCAGCGCTTTGTCCTAGGCGACGGCCGCCAGCCGGCAAGTCGTTGACGATTTTTGGAGCATGTAGCTTCAGTTTTGCAAAATCGATAATGTTGATATCGCCTTTGTAGCCTGGCTTGAGTTGTCCGCGATCATTGAGCCCGACCGTTGCTGCAGTGTCTTGCGTTTGCCACTTGACGAGATCTTCCAGCGGGATTTTTTCTCCGCGGGTACGGTCTCGTGCCCAGTGGGTCAGCAAATAAGTTGGAAAACTCGTGTCACAGATATACCCGTAGTGCGCGCCGCCATCACTCAGGCCGGGGACTGTATCGCGATCGAGCAACATTTCTCTTAGGACGTCATGATTTTGATCTGCGTAGTTGTAGAGCGGACGGTAGAGCATCGCAGTACCGTCATTGCCTAGTAGATAGTCGTAGGCGAAAGCAGCAGGCTCTTGACCCGCTCGGCGTGCACGCCCAGCAATGCTATCTTCCGGCGCTGGTTCGTAGTCTGGTGGGTCTCCAAGAGGAAAGAGGTTCTCGAAGTTAGCCACACGGCGCTTGTACATCGCCTCGGTGTGTTCTTCAGCGAGAATTTTTTCGCGAACAGCTGGGTCGCGGAGTTGTTTAAGGCGTTCCTCAGGGCTCAGATTTCTGAGCGCTTCAAATGAGGGGAGTTGCGTGAAGGGGCAAAGTGATAGCGCAAAACTGAAAATCAGCGCGACCGGACGGGCACCAACTTGCGCCTTCATCTTGAGCCCTGCATCGGTCGCATCATGCATGTGTTCCATGACGCGTCGCCAGCGATTTGGGAGGTGTTCATGCTGCAGCAAGGTCAAGGAGAGTGGGCGACCCGAAGCTTCGACAATCCGGCGCAACATGGCGAACTCGGCATCGACATCGTCGAAGTCTGTCACCAATTGCAGTGTGCCTAAGCCAATGTCTCCGAGTCCTTTCGCAATCGTAGTCAACTCACTTTCTGCAGCGCCCAGACTTGGTGTCTGACTTCCATCACTGCTACGGTGCAAGATGGTACGCGAGGTCGTAAATCCAAGCGCACCTGCTTTGACGGCCTCTGCCGCAAGGCGGGCCATCTCTGCATTGTCTTTCGCGGTGGCGGGCTCGCGCGCTGCGCCACGATCACCCATGACATGAATACGCAGTGGCGCATGACCGATTTGTGTTGCCACATCGATATCGAATTGTCGCGCTTCCAAAGCATCGAGGTACTCAGGAAAAGTACTCCAGTTCCAGGGCAACCCCTCCTCAAGCACGATGCCAGGGATGTCTTCTACGCCTTCCATGAGTCGCATCATGATGCCGCGATGCTCTTCTTTACAGGGAGCAAAACCCACACCACAGTTACCCATGACGACTGTGGTGACACCTAACTGGGACGAGGAGGCAAGCTTATTGCTCCACGTCACCTGTCCGTCATAGTGTGTGTGGATGTCGACAAACCCCGGCGTGACGAGCATGCCTTTCGCATCGATCTCTTTGTCCGCAGTGCCGGAGACTGAACCGACCTGAGCAATGAGCCCATTCATTATTTTTATATCGCCGACAAATGGTTTGCCGCCAGAGCCGTCAACAATCAGACCGTTCCGAATAATAAGAGTCGCTGCGCTTGTCATAATCAGTTTTTATCAGTTTAGGTAGGAAACTGCGCCATCACTTGTGCCACTGCGGCAGTGAGTTTTTTGGCATAAGGGACATGTAAAAACTCGTTAGGGCCGTGTGCGTTGGATTTTGGTCCGAGAACGCCGCAGACCATCATCTGCGCCTTTGGGAAACCTTGGCTCAGCAAGTTCATCAATGGGATCGTACCGCCTTGACCGATGTATCCGACAGGTGCCTGAAAGTGCGCCATGCTGGCACTGTTGAGCGCCTGCTCAAACCAGGGTGCGGTGCTGGGTGCGTTCCAACCGCTTGAGGCGCCTTCGGCATGGAAGGTGACTTTAGCTTGATAGGGTGCATTGTCTTCGAGCAGCGTCTTGAGTTCGGCTACGGCGGCAGCGGCGTCGATAAGCGGGGGCAGTCTTAAACTCAGTTTGAAGGCTGTGTAGGGACGTAAAACATTGCCCGCGTCTTTGAGTGCGGGGAAGCCTTCCGCACCTGTGACGCTAAGTGTTGGCATCCATGTTCGACGTACGAGCGCCTCGACAGGATCTAGTGTGGTGGGAATCGCAAAGAGCGTTGAACCACCGCAATCGTGGTGTGCCCATGGGAAGCGCTTGTAAATCTGATCGCCAAGGATCGCGGCTGTTGCTTGCGCTTGTTGTTTGCGCTCAACAGGCATTTCGCAATGAAAGCTTTGTGGCAAGAGCCTGCCGGTTGCGCTGTCCTCCAGGCGATCGAGCACTTGCCGCATGATGCGAAAGCTGGAGGGAACCAAACCCGAGGCGTCGCCTGAATGAATGCCTTCCGTTAGGATTTCGACTTTCAGGACACCTGCTGCCATACCGCGCAGGCTCGTCGTCAGCCACAACTGATCGTAGTTGCCTGCGCCGCTATCCAGACAAATGACCAAGCCTACGTCGCCCATTTTGGGTTTTAAAATATCGATGTAAGGCAGTAAGTCAGGCGAGCCACTTTCTTCACAGGTTTCAATCAAACCCACAATCCGAGGGTGCTCGACCTTCTGTTCTTTAAGTGCCTGGATGGCGGTAATGGCTGCATAGGCTGCATAGCCATCATCAGCACCCCCGCGTCCGTAAAGCTTGCCATCGAGATACTTCGGCGTCCAGGGACCAAGGCCTGCACGCCAACCGTCGAACTCCGGTTGCTTATCCAGGTGACCGTACATCAGTATGGTTTGGCTGTTCGGAGTTGTTGTCCGAGTGGCCGCCACGTCAAAGAACATCACAGGTGTGCGACCGGGCAGTCGAAGGACCTCGAGCTTGAGGCCGGGTACCTTTTGCGCTTCGATCCAGGATGCCGCACGTTGCAAGACAGTATCGAGGTATCCTGCCTTGAGCCAGTCTGGATCAAAGGCAGGAGATTTCGCAGGAATTTCAATGTAGGCGCTCAGTTGCCCGACAAGATCCTCGTCCCAGGCCTGCGTTACCGAAGAGAGAACTTGAGCGGTATCTAGATTTGGGACGGATGCGTTCATCAAATTTCCTTTGTTGATCGACTGGTTAGGCGTGTGCTTTAACTTTGAGACGCCAAGCATGCAATAGAGGCTCGGTGTAGCCGCTAGGCTGCTCGAGTCCTTTTAGTACCAGGTCTCGCGCCGCGCGGTAAGCGTAGGATGCTTCAAAATTTGGTGCCATTGGCTTATAGAGCGGATCCCCCGCATTTTGACCATCCACGACTTTCGCCATGCGTTGCAAGGTTTCGTTGACTTGCGCTTCAGTGACAATGCCATGGTGGAGCCAGTTCGCAATGTGCTGGCTCGAAATGCGCAATGTTGCGCGGTCTTCCATGAGGCCGACGTTGTGAATATCTGGAACTTTAGAGCAACCGACACCCTGATCAATCCAGCGAACCACGTAACCAAGAATCCCTTGCGCATTGTTGTCCAGCTCTTGCTGAATATCCGACGCGGACCAAGACGGTTTTGTGGCAACTGGAATTTGCAAGATGTCGTTCAGCAAGCGATCAATTTCTGCGGGTGCGTCAAGTTTTTCAAGTTCGGACTGAACAGCTGACACATCCACTTGGTGATAGTGCAGGGCGTGCAAGGTTGCGGCCGTAGGCGAGGGCACCCATGCCGTGTTAGCGCCCGCCTTGGGATGTGCAATTTTTTGTTCAAGCATTGCCGCCATCAGATCTGGCATGGCCCACATACCTTTGCCGATTTGAGCGCGACCGCGCAGCCCGCATGACAAGCCTGTCAGGACGTTGCTACGCTCGTAAGCGGATAGCCAAGCGCTGGATTTCATGTCGCCCTTGCGGATCATCGGACCAGCTTGCATTGCTGTGTGCATTTCATCGCCGGTCCGATCAAGGAAGCCTGTGTTGATGAATGCGACGCGCGCAGGTGCTGCATTGATGCATGCCTTGAGGTTGACGCTCGTGCGACGCTCTTCGTCCATGATGCCGAGTTTGACGGTGTTGGCAGGTAAGCCAAGAATGGTCTCAACGCGACCGAACAGTTCGTTCGCAAAAGCGACTTCTGCTGGGCCATGCATCTTGGGCTTGACGATATAGACTGAACCAGTGCGCGAATTGCCAAAGGCGTGCTCTTTGTTTCTCTTTAAGTCGTGTAATGCGATTGCGACTGTGACGACGGCATCCAGAATACCCTCGAAGATTTCGTTGCCGTTGCCGTCGATGATCGCTGGGTTAGTCATCAAGTGACCAACGTTACGCAGAAACAGCAAGGACCGTCCGTGCAGGGTGATCACGCCATCTTTAGCGGAATGCGCGCCGGCAGCGGCTGTGTATTTGCGATCAGCGTTGAGCGTACGGTTAAACGTCTTGCCGCCTTTGCTCACGCTTTCTACCAAGGTGCCTTTTAAGATGCCAAGCCAATTGCTGTAGGCCAGCACTTTGTCGTCAGCATCCACCACAGCAACAGAGTCTTCTAAATCGAGAATCGTCGACAGTGCCGCTTCAAGAATAATGTCGCTGACACCTGCCGGATCCGTTTGACCAATGCTGGTGGTGCTGTCGATTTGAATATCAATGTGCAATCCGTGATTCACAAGCAGTATCGCACTCGGGGCAGACGCATCCCCTTGGTAGCCGACGAATTTGTTGCCATCAGCCAGTCCGGTGATTGCGCCATTCTTGAGCGTTGCCGTTAAGGTCCCGGCTTTGACCGCGTAGCGTGTGACGTCACTGTGCGATCCCGATGCGAGGGGCGCAGCTTGATCCAGAAACTTGCGGCCATAGGCGATCACCTTGGCTCCGCGCACTGGGTTGTAGCCACCAGCGCGCGTTGCACCTCCGTCTTCAGAGATTGCATCGGTGCCGTACAGTGCATCGTACAAGGAACCCCAGCGTGCATTAGCTGCATTCAGTGCATAGCGTGCATTGAGAACAGGAACGACGAGCTGAGGTCCGGCCTGCAGTGCTAACTCGGCATCGACATTGGTCGTTGTTGCCTTCGCGTTGGCTGGGATCGGAGCAAGGTAGCCAATTTTTGTGAGAAACGCCTTGTAAGCAACCATGTCTTGAATAGGACCGGGGTGCGCACGATGCCATGTGTCCATCTCAGTTTGAATCCGATCACGCTCGGCCAGCAGGGCTGCATTTTTTGGGCCAAGGTCGTGCACGATTGCATCGAAGCCTTTCCAGAAATCGGCGCTAGTTACGCCAGTGCCCGGAAGTACTTGCTGTTCGATGAAGTTGTAGAGTGGGGTGGCGACCTGAAGGCGGTGGCAAGAGGTGCGGGCAGTCATGCTTGGTGGGCCTTTGTGAATATGAATAAATAATTGACTATTTTACTAAGGAATTCCGTCCGAAATGACGGTCCCCACGCTGTTTAAAGGGTTGAGCTAGAACACATAAGAGGTCAAGCCTGCCCGGATTTGCTCGAGCGAAAGTTTTGATACCCAGGCGGCTGCCGCCGAGGCCAGAATTGTTTCGAGCGTTTGAGGGGTGTTTCTGGCTTGAGGGGAGAGCACGTCGAGCGAAAAGACCGGGAGACGTTCAGTTCCGGTTATTAGAGTTACGTGCGAGTTCTCAACGGATACGGCGCGTTTGCCGGCGGCAACGTGCTCTTGTAAAACTTTGTTGTCGGGGCAGCTTGCGTAGAAAATGACTTCGCCGTCGCAGAACTCGGCCAAGGCCACAACGTTTTCGTCTTGTGCATTGAGGATCCCGTGACCTGTTGTGTACACAACATCGACTTGCGTACGGAAAATCTTAATCAGATCCTCAGCATTCTCGAAAGCGTGATACGCAATATCCGGATGTTCATATACATCAGAATATGCGATGCTGGTGACAATGCCAACACTACAGTGTTCATAGGCAAGTCCTTCAGTCAGAATTTGCACGCCTTGATTCTCGATCACTGCTGCTTCGACGTCTTTGTTTAGTAGGACCCGCTGGGCTTGTTTCCAGTTCGCGCTGTCCTGTTGGTTTAATACGCGACTACCGACATACAGTCCTGATGTATTAGCTAGGGCGACACAATCACCACTCTGTTTGAGTAGGTGAAAAACTAGATTAGACACTTCGGTGGTGCCGCTCGATCCACTGACGCCGATGATTGGGATGCTACCGTTTTCTTCACCCGGGAAGATGTAATCAATGATTGCACGTCCAACCGGTTGCGGTGTGCCTTCGGCTGGCTTGAGATGCATAAGTAGGCCAGGGCCAGCGTTGACCTCTACGATTGCGGCGCCCTGCCCGAGCAAAGGCTTAGAAATGTCTTCCGCGACCAAGTCGATACCCGCGATATCCAAGCCAACAGTCTTTGCCGCTAGAGCAGCCATGGCAGCAACTTCCGGATGCACTTCACTCGTACAGTCGAACGCGACGTTTCCGTTGCGCTGAATTAAAACTTCGCGCCCAGCTGGGATCACGCTGTCAGCATGAAAGCCTTGGCGTTTAAGTTCAAGTCGTGCAGCGGAGTCGATGCGAATGGGGTTCAGTGGTTGTTCTTCGCCGCTACCACGACGCGGATCGGAGTTGATCTGTGAGGCAATCAGTTCGTTAACCGTCTGCTTGCCATCGCCAATCACGCTTGCCATCTGACCCTTCGCTGCGGCAGCGAGCTTGCCACCCACAACGAGCAAGCGATGTTCGTTGCCACGGATGAATTTCTCAACGAGGACGCCAGAGCCCTCATCAACGGCGACTTCGTAGGCAGCTTCAATTTCTTGTTGTGTTTCAAGATTGATGAAGACGCCGCGTCCATGGTTGCCATCAAGCGGCTTGACCACGACGGGCAATCCGATATCTTGAGCTGCATCCCAAGCGTCGGCTGCGCTGTCGACGGCCCGGCCTTGAGGGATAGGCACCCCGCAGGCCTCTAGAAGAGATTTCGTCAGATCTTTGTCGCGCGAGATCGTCTCGGCGATCGCACTTGTCTGGTCTGTTTCTGCTGTCCAGATGCGGCGCTGCTTGGCGCCATAGCCCAATTGAACGAGATTTGCAGAGCTCAAGCGGGTGGCGGCGATTCGCCGATCATCGGCCGCGAGCACCATCGAGGCGGTGCTTGGTCCAAGGCATAGATCCTGCGCGAGATCACGCAGCGATTCGAGCGCAGCGTCAAAATCATAAGGTTGGCTCTCAATCAATGCGAGAACTAAATCACGGGCTGTGTAGAGTGCGGCGCGTGTGACGTCTTCTTGCCATCCGCTAATCATCACTTTATAGACACCACGCTCTTCAGTTTCGCGCGCGCGTCCAAAGCCATAGCCGGGGACACCCGCTAGGTCTTGGAGAGCCAGCGCGACATGCTCCATAATGTGGCAGGGCCAAGTGCCCTCTTTAAGGCGCATTAAAAAGCCACCCCGCACACCAGGACTGCAGCGGTGCTCAATCAAGCTTGGGATCATGGTGGTCAGTCGTTCGTACAGACCAGGGACTGTATTAGAAGGGCAGTCCTCTAGATCGCCGATATCGACGAGCGCCTCGAGCGTGGCGCGGTAGGCCCAAATGTTTGGCCCCCGCAAATAGATGATTCGCCGAATAACGATGTCGCGCTTGGTCATGATGCACACAAGGATGTTTCCAAGCGCTTATTATCACCTTAAAACTGCTGCGAAATACGTCTGTTTTTGACGTGAATTTGTACTAACGCGGTTTGCGCCCCTTGATTGGATACTGGGGGTCGACAAAGCCGTGCGTTGAGGCGTAGCCGGGTGGTACGAGTGAATCAACGAGGGTCTCATCTTCGGGCTGTAATTGCACGGCTAATGCCGCCACATAGTCCTTCCATTGTTCAAGTGTACGTGGACCGCCGATGACACCGCTTAAGAGCTTGTTGTTCAGTGCCCAAGCAATCGCGAACTGTGTGGCACTCAGGTTACGGCTTTCAGCATACTTTTTCAGGGCGTTCGCGATTTCGAGGGATTCAGGACGAAATTCCGTTTGATGGATCCGGCGATCACCGCGTCCGGCTCGACTTTGCGCATCAGGCTCTACGTTTGGCGCATATTTTCCTGTGAGGACGCCGCGCGCCAGTGGACTGTAGGCTACAACGCCTACACCGTAATGTTCGCAGGCAGGAATCACCTCTGTTTCGATCAGGCGCGTGACTGCACTGTAGGGCGGTTGGCAGACGATTGGTTGTGGGATCCCCATCTTTCTTGCGGTCTCTACCATGCGGGCGACGCGCCAGCCACGGAAATTAGAAATGCCGTAATAGCGAATCTTCCCTTGCTCAATCAGTCTGGCAAAGGTCGATAAAGTTTCTTCGATCGGCGTGACTTCGTCATCCTTGTGCATGTAGTACACATCGATCCAGTCGGTGCCGAGGCGCTTGAGACTGTTATCCACTTCTTGTGCGACCCAGCGTCGCGACAACCCCTTGTCATTTGGCTCCTTGCCGATTGCGTTGGCGACTTTGGTGGCAAGCACCCAGCGCGAACGATCTTTTGCAATCAGTCGTCCGACCATGCGCTCGGATTCACCATTCGCGTAATTGTCAGCGGTGTCGATCGCGTTGAGGCCTGCGTCACGAGTGACAGCGACCATCTCGCGCGCGACGTTTTCGTCGGTCTGGTCGCCAAACATCATCGCGCCCAGCCAAAGGCGCGGTACGCGCAGGCCGCTATTTCCGAGCGTGATGTATTGTGGCGTAGTAGTGGTTGTCATGATGTGTGTACGTAGAAAAATAGGTGTGGTTTACTTGAGCGATGACGTTATCACACGGCGAGCTTGGCAATTTTCTCGTGGATAGCCAGTATGCGTTGGGCGGCGTATACGATCGGGTAGTCGATGAACTGCCCGTCAAGTTGGATGGACGATGAGCCGGCTGCCTCGGCCGCAGCAAACGCATCGACGACGCGTTGGGCTCGGGCGACCTGTTCGGGAGTAGGCGTGAAGCAGCGATTCGCAACGGCAATTTGATCAGGGTGAATACACATCTTGCCTTGGTAGCCTAGATCCTTAATGTGCAGTGTTGATTGTTCAAAGCCTTCGGCATCCTTCAGATCAACCCAGACGGTATCAATAGGTGGCTCTTTGCCTGCGGCGCGAGACAGCAACGCAATTTGGTTTCTATACGTCAGAAGCTCCAGCTCGTTACGGGACCAACGCAGACCTAGGTCCAGCGTGAAGTCCCCAGCGCCAAAGGCAACACGCTTAATGCGGTTTGTTGTGGCAAGAATGCTGGCTAAGTTGGCGACGCCAAGCGCTGTCTCAATAATGGGCATGAGGTCAATACTGCCGAGCTTTAGGCCGCGTTCGCGCTCGAGCTGTGTAATCAGCCAGTCGGCAGTTTGTGCTTCAGCAGCGGTTTCGACTTTTGGCAAGACCACGCCATCAAGACCAGCTTGTATGGTTTCTTGTAAATCCCCGTAGGCATAGATCGTCGACATTGGATTGACACGAACGTACCCGAGGCAGGTCCGTGGCAGTTTCATCGCTTCTACAACTTTTGCACGGCTAGGAATTTTTTCTGACACAGCGCAAGCATCCTCAAGATCGAGGATGACTGCGTCTGCGCCGAGCGTGAATGCTTTTTCAGTTCGTCGTGGATGGTTCGCCGGTGCGAAAAGAAAAGTTCTAAAGGTTCCCATTTGTTGCCTTAGCAGAGGTGAGTAGTGATCAAAGCTCGATTTTTGCAGTCTTCGCGACGATGGCCCATTTTTTAATCTCGGCCTCGATGTATTTTTTAAACTCTTCTGGGGTGCTACCTACTGGGAAGGCGCCGATGCCTTCTAATTGCTTGCGGACATCTGGCGACTTCATAATTTCAATAGTGGTCTTAGCAAGCAGGTTGATGATTTCAGGAGGTGTCCCTGTCGGCGCCATCAAACCGCTCCAGGAGCTCACTTCAAAATCAGGAAAGCCAAGTTCAATTAAGGTAGGCACATTGGGAAGTTGGGGCATACGCTCGCGTCCAGCTACAGCAAGGGCGCGCAACTTACCGGCTTGAATTGTTGTCGTCACGCCCGAGGCTGTTTTGAAGCCGATCGCGACTTGTCCGCCGATCACATCGTTCATTGCTGGAGATGCACCTTTGTAGGGGACATGCAGCGTATCAATCCCCGCGCGCATATTGAGCATTTCCGCAGCAAGATGGGGTGAGCCACCTGCGCCAGATGTTGCGTATGCAAGTTTTCCGGGATTAGCCTTCGCGTACGCAATCAGTTCTGGCAAGGTTTTGAACGGTTGATCATTGTTGGCAACCAGGATGCTCGGTGACGAGACAAGCTGACTGATCGGTATAAAGTCTCGTAGTGTGTCGTAGTTGAGTTTCTTGTATGTCGAGAGATTTGTCGCGTTTGCCACCGTACCTAAAAAGAGCGTATAGCCATCTGGTTTAGCGCGTGCAGCCTCTTGCGAGCCGATATTTGATCCGCCTCCCGGCTTGTTTTCGATGACGAAGGGCTGTCCAAGTGCTTTTTCTAAACGACTTCCGATCAGACGGGCCACGATATCGGTTGGGCCGCCAGGTGCGAAGCCAACAATAATTTTGACAGGACGGTCGGGGTACTTATTTTGAGCGAGACTTGGGGTGGCCACGGTTGCTAACGACAGGGCGGCGCACGTTAACAGGCGCCGAATGAACCGGTTTTTTATGATCATGTGGGTCTCCGTGAAAATTTTTTCCACGATACCATGCGAGCACCTGTCTTGGTGCATTGGGCGTATAGACAGGCTGGAGCGCTGGGGGCAATGGCTTGGGTTATATTTCGTCAGGCCTTTTAGCTAATTTATCGCGTATTTTGGAGAGAAATATGAGCGCCGCATTGCTTTCACCACGCATGGCTCTGGTTAGACCATCGCCGACTCTTGCTGTCACAGATAATGCCAAGGCGCTCAAAGCGAAAGGATTAGATGTAATCGTGCTCGCCCAA
The DNA here is from genome assembly GCA_903929925.1 of uncultured beta proteobacterium. Lineage (GTDB taxonomy): Bacteria > Pseudomonadota > Gammaproteobacteria > Burkholderiales > Burkholderiaceae_B > Zwartia. The sequence goes on from CAIYWO010000101.1 coordinate 11,386, forward strand.
GGCGAGCCTGATATGGACACTCCAGCCAATATCTGTGAAGCTGGGATTGCAGCCATCAGAGCCGGGCAAACTCGGTACACGCCTGTAAACGGTACGGTCGAGTTAAAAAAGGCAATTGCTGCGAAGTTTTTGCGTGATCATGCGATGAAGATCAACCCCGATGATGTGATCATCGGCACGGGCGGTAAGCAGGTTTTGTTTAATGCTTTGGTGGCAACCCTGGGAGAGGGCGACGAGGTGTTGATTCCCGCGCCTTGCTGGGTAAGTTACCCCGATATGGCGATCCTGGCGAGCGGTAAGGCCGTTACCGTTGCCTGTGGTGCTGAAACTAACTTCAAAATTACACCTGCTCAATTAGATCAGGCGATCACGCCACGCACGCGTTGGTTGATCTTGAACTCACCCTCCAATCCGACTGGTTCGGTCTATACGGAGCAAGAGCTGCGTGAACTGGGGGATGTGCTGAAAAAGCATCCAAACGTGCTGGTCATGGTCGATGACATGTACGAGAAGCTGTTATTCGATGGCACAACGTTTTGCACTCTGGCGCAAGCGGCACCCGCCATCGCTGATCGAATCTTGACGGTCAATGGCGTGTCCAAAGCGTACTGTATGACCGGCTGGAGAATTGGCTACGGTCACGGACCGAGCTGGCTCATTGCAGCGATGTCAACGATCCAGTCGCAGTCAACCTCGAACCCCTCGTCTATTAGTCAGGCGGCTGCAGTCGAGGCGTTGAATGGCCCTCAAGACTTCATCGCTAAACACAACGTGATTTTTCAGCGTCGCCGTGACATGGTGGTGCGCATGCTCAACGAGTGTCCCGGTATTACATGTTTAAAGCCGCAGGGCGCTTTTTACGTTTATCCGAGCTGTGCGGGCACACTTGGCAAGACGACGCCCAAGGGCAAGAAACTCAATACAGATCTCGATTTTGCAACAGCCTTGCTAGACGAAAAGCTGGTGGCCGTTGTGCCTGGTGAGGCCTTCGGCTTGGCGCCATACTTCCGTATTTCATACGCAACGTCTGACGCTATTCTCGAAGATGCCTGCAACCGCATCCATGCGTTCTGTGCATCCTTGACCTAGTTCGGCGCATGGTTGGGCGTTACGCTGGGGGCCGAAAGGCCCCCATTTCTTCGAGTAATTCTTGAACTAAATCGAGTCTTAGGCGCGGATTCTCAAGCGTCATGAGATGTTGTTTTTGCTGGGGATTCAGGTTGAGTAACTCTGCCCACCGGTTGCTCACCCAGCCACAATCATTCAGCCGATAGGGCTTGAGCACCGGACGCTGCTCGTCTGGTACATCTTGTTCATCGATAGATTGCAACACGCGTTGTAGCGTTGTCGCACTTTTTGCAAGCTCGGGCGGGATCTCGGTGATTGGGTCCTCTTCGATACACGTGACGTCAGCGCGCCAAAGGCCATTTGGCATTTGTTCGGCATGATCGATCTTAAATCTGGATTGACCGCGACAGCGAATGGCGTACAGGCTGGGTTGTATTGCCTCGAAGTCAACGATTTTTGCCAAAGTGCCGCTGTCTGCAAACGAGACTTGTTCGGTCGGTTGACGTACTTCGGACCCTTGGTTCAGCGTCACAATCCCAAACGGAGTGCCCTCTCGAAAACTCGAGCGCGTCATATCAAGATACCGAACTTCAAAGATCTTTAGTGCCGCTAATCCATCAGGAAATAGCGTCATGCCTAGTGGGAATAGGGGGATATTCATGATTAGTACTCCGACTTTCCTCTAAGTGTTTTGACTTCAGAGTGTTTGCGCTTGCTCTCCAGGCGACGCTGACGCGAGCCAAAAGTGGGTTGTGTGGCATGACGGGTCTTTGGTGGGCGTGCGACGCTATTGACGAGTTCATGCAGGCGAGCGATCGCATCACTGCGATTCAAGTCCTGGCTGCGATGAGACTGCGCCTTGATGACGATTGCGCCATCGCGGTTAATGCGACCATCTTTTAGCGCAAGCAAACGCACCTTGACCCCTGCAGGCAGCGAGGACGTGGGGATGTGAAACCGCAGGTGAATGGCACTTGAAACCTTATTGACGTTTTGACCGCCTGCGCCTTGTGCGCGCATGGCAGTGATTTCGATCTCAGATGCGGGAATGCAAATTGACGCGGGCATTGGGAGTTTTTTCGATAGACCTGTACACTAGATTATCGTTTAACTCTCAGAGACAATCATGGCTAAAGGTCAGCAAAAGTCGAACAAAGAGTCCAAAAAACCCAAAAAGGACACTTCCACACCAAAACCAGCGAGCGGACTGAGTGATCCGGTGCGTGCTACGGTCGTGAATACGGTCTTCACACGGATTAAGAACAAGGATCGTTGATGCTATGAAGGCGCAAGCCAAACTCGAGCAGGGGCTTGCAGCGCATCAGCAGGGCTCCCTTGAGCAAGCACGGGCTCTTTACGAGCGCGTGCTGAAGTTGCACCCCAATCATTTCGATGCGGTACACATGCTGGGGCTAGTTGCATACCAGCAAGGGCAGCTAGAGCGGGCTGCCCTTTTGATCGGAAAAGCATTAAAAATTGATCCGGACGTTGCTTCCGCGCATAACAATTATGGCAATGTACTTCAGGATCAGCGCAAGCTTACTTCTGCGCTAGCCAGCTACGATCGCGCGATTGCATTGGACCCAAATTATGCGCAAGCGCATAACAATCGAGGTGATTTGCTACAAGCGTTAGGTCGTGTGCCTGAGGCGTTGACCAGCTATGCGCGCGCGCTTGAGGTCTCACCTCGCTATGCAGCTGCTTTTTATAACCAAGGAAACGCTTACGGTCGGTTAGGGCGGTGGCGCGACGCAGTCGAAAGTTATGACCATGCCTTAGCGATTGAGCCGTTTTACCCACAGGCCTTGATGAACCGCGGGAATGCGCTTGTCGAATTGCGTGATAACGAGGCTGCGGTGCAGAGTTACACCGATGCGTTATCAATCGACCCAGCTATCCCCTATCTTGCTGGCACGTTGCTCCATGTCAATATGCAGCAATGCAAATGGGGTGACTATCACTCCCTCTTAGAGACGTTGTTGCGCGATTTAAAGGCGGGCCAGCCGGTTTGTCTACCTTTTCCATTGCTGTCTCTCACCGATGATGTCGTGTTGCATAAGCGGGTTGCACAAGCCTGGATTGACTCTGCACATAAAAGGGCACGTACTGCGTGGGTACCTAAAGAGCGACCCGCGAACGGAAAACTCAAAGTCGGATATTTTTCCGGTGATTTTTGTAATCATCCCGTCGCCTATTTGACGGCGGGATTGTTTGAAACACATGATCGTTCTCGGTTTGAGATCTTCGCATTTTCGTTCGGGCCTGATACGCAAGATGAGATGCGCTTGCGTCTAGAAAAAACCTTCGATCACTTTTTAGATGTGAAGGACTGTACAGATTCACAACTGATTACGCGAGCGCGTGAGTGCGATCTTGATATCGCCGTTGACTTGACGGGTTTGACCAAGGGATGTCGCCCTGGTGTATTTTTGGCCCGGGTCGCATCGATTCAAATGAGCTATCTCGGCTATCCCGGTACGACGGGTATCCCGGAAATGGACTATGTCTTGGTGGATAAGACGATTGCTGAACTGGAGGATGCTGAGCACTACACTGAAAAATTCATCCGACTTGCCCACAGCTACCAAGCAAATGATCCAAGCCGCAAACCGTCCGATCGTGTTTTTTCCAGGGACGAGCTTGGCCTGCCTGCTACGGGGTTTGTGTTTTGCTGCTTTAACAATAATTACAAGATCAATCCAGTGATGTTCGATTGTTGGATGCGGATTCTGCAATCAGTTCCTGGCAGCGTATTGTGGCTTCGCGAAGCAACTGCACAGACCGCGAAGAACTTGAGAGCCGCTGCGCACGAGCGGGGCGTCGATGGTGCGCGCCTTGTTTTTGCAAGTCGAATTGAGTCCATGAGCGATCATCTCGCGCGGCAGCGCGTCGCTGATTTGTTTATTGATGCCTTGCCCTATAACGCACACACGACAGCCAGTGATGCGCTCTGGGCTGGCGTGCCGGTGCTGACTTGCAAAGGCCGTTCTTATGCGGGGCGTGTAGGCGCCAGTCTCCTGTCAGCGCTTGATCTTGAAGAGTTGATTACGAGCGATTTGGAGGAGTATGCGCAAGCTGCTCTTGCGTTAGCGAAAGACCCAGCTAGGTTGGCTGCGCTTCGCGTCAAGCTGCAGCAACAATTGCTCTCTGGCCCATTATTTGACATTAAGCGCTTCACGCGAAATCTAGAGCAAGCCTTTGAACTGGCGATCGAACGGAAGATGCTTCACCTGCCGAACGATCACTTTGACACCGATACTTAGCGTGCTTTCTCGGGGAAAGGCAAGGGTTTGCCTGCTGGAATAGGCTCTTCGCCTAAGCTTAGCAACATCGCAATCGTCACATAAGTGCCACTGACGGCAATGAGATCAACAAGCTGTTGTTCGCCCAGCACTTCCTTGGCGTGGTTGAATAGTTCGTCGCTGATCTCATGGGTTTTGGTCATCGTCATGCATACGTCATAGACCGCTGCTTCGTCGGGCTGCATGTTGCGTGGTCGAATGTTTTCCTTGAGGTCATCTGCAACGTGGGCGGGCAAGCCGTTACGCAATGCGATTGGATAGTGCGCAAACCACTCAACTTGGGATGTCCAGATACGCGCTTGAATCAGAATTGCAAATTCGTTAAGACGCATGGGGAGCGATGAACCAAAGCGCAAATAGTCCAACAAGCGCTTGATTCGATCGGCGAAGATCGGGCTGCGCAACATGACGTTGTAGGGGCCGCCTAAGCCAATGCTGGAAATGTCTAGGATTTCCTTTGCGAGTCCGACTGACTCTGGAGCAACGGTCTCGAGCGTTAGCTGGGTGAAGCGCTTTGATGTAAAGGTCGTCATGTGTCGTCCGAATAGATAAGGTTAATTGAGGGGTTTTAACTTTTTGATTTACTTAAGGCTAGTTTGAGTTTTGCTTAACAAAGACTGATATTCCAAAGATTCAGCTGCAAGTCGTGCCCGCATCTCTTGTGGGGATGAAGTCTGGACCTCCATGCCTTGGGCATTTAATTTCTCATAGAAAGCAGGTGTGCTCGTTGCTTTTTTTATTGCAGCGTTTAGCTTCACGATAGTCGACTCTGGCGTTTGAGCGGGAGCAATGACGCCCTGCCAAGTGTAGGCCTGATACCCAGGCAGAAATTCAGAGACGCTTGGGGTATCAGGCGTCGCCACGCCTCGCTTTTGCCCCGTTGTTGCGATCATGATTAGACGCCCGTGTTTGATGTGATCAGTATTGCCAACCAACGAGGTAAACATGATGTCGACACGCCCGGCAAGTAGGTCAATTAGGGCTGGGCCAGCCCCTTTGTAGGGGACATGTGTGATGTCAATATTGGCGGCATGTCGAAAGGCCTCACCTGCTAAATGCTGGGCTGAACCATTACCAGACGAAGCAAAATTAATTTTTCCAGGATTAGCCTTTGCGTATTGCACGAGCTCTTGAACAGATTTGATGTTTAGGCTCGGTGATACCAACAGTGCGAGAGGTTGGATTGTGGTGAGCGAAACATGGGAGAAATCTTTGATTGGATCGTAAGTGGGGCTACTGTGTAGAAGTGGTGTGATGATGAAAGCGTTTGTGCCGAACAGCAGTGTATAGCCATCTGCCGGTGCGCGTCGGACTGCGTCTGACCCAACGAGTGTCCCACCTCCCGCCTTATTTTCAACGATGACGGATTGACCGAGGATCTGGGTGAGCTCTTGCGCCAACATCCGCGCAACAATGTCTGTTGCACCGCCTGGTGCGTAGGCGACCACCAGTCGTAACGGCTTGTCGGGAAATTCACGCGTCTGGCTGCGCGCGCTAAAGGATAGTACGCAGGCGAGCAAACCCAGACAGACAATAAGTGCTGCGCGTTTCATGCCGAGATCCCAGAGGTGAACATAATTGGATGGGCGGTTCCCTGTTCACCATAGAGGCGGGTCGCCATGACTTGGCAGCGTTCGATGTATCGATGTTCATGTGGCTCGTAATCTGCTACAGCATTGTGGGTGGTGCCGATGTTGTCCCACATCAGTAGCGAATTTTTCTTCCACGCGTAGGTGTATAAGAACTTATCCTGTAGTTGATGCGCAAACAGAAAATCAAGCGTTTTCTGGCTCTCGTTTTCAGACATATCGCTGATATGCATGGCGTACCCGGGGTTTGCGTACAACACTTTTTTTCCAGTGATCGGGTGAGTGAGTACAGCAGGATGCACGGCAGGAGGACGTGCTTGTCGCTCGCGCTCGCTTAGCGCAGGTCGAGTGCTGCCGGGTCTTGCACGCATCATTTCCCAAAACTTATTGAAATCATGGGTGATTCTTTTGTTCGCGAGCGTTTGTTTTAGCTCGGACGGCAAGTCTTCATAGGCAGCGTGCATATTGCGAAATTGCGTCGCTCCCAAGGGCATTCCACCACGATGTGGAATCGTCGTGCCGTATAAGACGTTCGCAAAGGCGATCATCTTGGCGTATGACATGTCCGTGTGCCAGGATTGACCAGCATCTTTTAGTCCGACTGCTTGACCATCTTTCGTCATGTTCGACAGAATCATCACCTCAGGGTGACCGTCAGCCTGTGCTCTCCCACCCGGGCTGATGTAGAGCTCTCCAAAACGTTCGCTAAATGCTTTGAGTTGACTGGTTGAGAGATGTTGCTCGGGGAACTCTAGAACGCCATGGGTGCCTAGCGCGTGCATCAACTGATTGATCTCGCTGTCTTTGAGACTGATAGACAAATCAAGCTCAAGGACGCGGGCGCCCATTGTGTTGGAGTTCGGTTCAATGATCATGTCAGTCTCGGAAAAATCGCTATACCGAGCATAACTCTAGAACACACAGAAACGAAGTGATTGCGCAGATCGCCTTTTTTGTGCAGTGCATTAAGGAAAGGGAAGACTGGACTGGAAGACGATAGGCGCATGGTCTGCCTCAGTCTGGGCGGTAAGGTTTGCGGCACGGACACCGAGAAGTCGTATGCGTTGCTCTAGCGGAACGCGCTTTAGGCACTCCGTGGCTGCCTTTCTTATTAGGTCGCCCGTCGAGATCGCGCTTGTCAGCGTGATGTCTCTTGTTATCACGTGAAAATCTGAAAATTTAATTTTTATCCCGATGGTTTTGGACACATATCCTTTTCGCGCCAAGTCCTCTGACAGTCTTAGGCAGAGTTTGGTAAATGCTTCTGAGAGCAATGCTCGGTCATGCTTCGGATGCAAGTCTCGCTCGAAAGTTGTCTCCCGGCTGATTGATTTAGGCTCTGACCATGTCACGACGGGACGGTTGTCGATTCCATGGGCGGCTGCGTGCATCCACATTCCGGTGGCTCTGCCAAAATGCGCAACCAGCAAGTCCGGTGCGGCGGCAGCAAGTTCGCCCACTGTCACAATTCCTAGTGCGGCAAGTTTTTCGTTTGCCTTAGGCCCAATACCATTAATTTTTTTTGCTGGCAGTGGCCAGATTCGGTCAGCTAGCTGCTCGATGGGTAGGATGGTTAAGCCATTGGGTTTTTCTAAATCTGAGCAAATTTTTGACAGCAGTTTGTTTGGGCTGATACCAATTGAACAGCTCAGACCCGTCACCTCAAGGACTCGCGCTTTGATTCTTTGAGCGATCGTGAGCGTGTCTTCTTTGTGATCACTGAGATCGATATAGATTTCATCGATACCGCGGTCTTCAACCGCGGGTGCGATCTCGGCTACGGCGCGTTTGAACAATTGCGAGTAATGTCGGTAAGCGTCGAAGTTTGCTGGTAGCAGGATGGCGTGAGGTGCCAGCAGGGCAGATTTCATCAAGCCCATACCTGAAAACACACCCAGTGCGCGAGCTTCGTAAGTCGATGTCGTTACGACTCCACGACCGGCGTAGTCTTTGAGCCGCGGAAATTGTTCGAGATCTGAGAAGGTATTTGGAGCGGGTGCGCTCGCGCTTCGCCCCCCGACGACCACCGGGTGACCACGAAGCTCTGGGTAGCTCAATAGCTCAACAGACGCAAAAAAAGCGTCCATATCCAAGTGAGCAATGCGGCGTCCACGCGTCATGACTGAAGTTTAGGTGAATCCTTAGCTTGTAGGGGGAGAGAGCCCCATTCTTCGGCGTATTGAGCGTACTTTTTGTAGGCTGATTAAAATAGCTGAAAAATAATCCTTAAATGTATTGTGACCGGAACGAAAGAGATGAGCGCACACGCAGCACCAACGTCAACGAATAATCTACACATCGCAGCTTTCCATGCGATGCCTACGCCCCGAGTAGTTCAGGCCAAATTGCCACTCACAGAGACGGCAGCCCAGACGGTGGCAAATGGTCGCGCAGAACTCGTTCGCATTCTCAAAGGTGAGGATAAACGGCGCTTCGTTGTAGTCGGACCGTGCTCCATTCATGACCCAGTCGCCGGAATGGATTACGCGCGCCGACTTAAAGCACTCGCAACCGAGGTCTCAGATGTATTGATGATTGTGATGCGAGTTTATTTTGAAAAGCCACGTACAACGGTCGGCTGGAAGGGATACATTAACGACCCCCATATGGACGATACGTTCCGTATTGACGAGGGGATGTTACTTGCCCGGCAGTTTCTATTGGATGTGAATGAACTTGGCTTGCCCGCTGGCACCGAGGCGCTCGATCCAATTTCACCTCAATATTTAGGCGACTTGATCGCATGGAATGCGATCGGTGCGCGGACAACAGAGTCCCAAACGCATCGTGAGATGTCTTCAGGCCTGTCAACACCCGTCGGCTTTAAAAATGCAACAAATGGCGAGGTGGGTGTGGCGGTCAATGCCATTCTGTCTGCGTCTCGGCCGCATCGGTTCTTGGGGATCTCGGGTGATGGTCAAGTCTCAATTGTTCACACGACCGGAAACCCTTATGGCCACCTCGTGCTCAGAGGTGGTGATGGTCGCCCCAACTACGACACGGTATCCATCGCACTGGCAGAAGAGGGTTTGAAGAAGGCAAAGCTCACACCTAATATTGTGGTTGATTGCTCACATGCGAATAGCTACAAGAAGCCCGAGTTGCAGCCTTTGGTGATGTCGGATGTCGTGAGTCAGATTGTGGCTGGAAATCGCTCTGTGGTCGGCGTCATGATTGAGTCTAATATCGCTGCTGGCAACCAGTCCATTCAATCCGATCGTAGCAAAATGACTTATGGTTGTTCAGTGACAGATGGCTGTGTCGACTGGGATACGACGGCGACAATGATCCGAGAAGCTGCTGAGCGCTTACGTGGAGTGCTTGCTTAGAGCCAATCCCTGTTAGTCAAAACCGTAGAGTTCCGCTGGGTTAGTGACGAGTATCCGGTTGATTGCTGCGCCGTCGTCCGTCCAGCGAGTCATCAGGTCAAGTAATTTCGCATCATCCGGCTTGATGGTTTCTGTCGGGTGCGGCCAGTCGCTTCCCCATAGGATACGTTCAGGCGCAGTCCTGATCCAGTGTTTCGCAACCTCATCGATGTCGCGGAACTGGCCTTGTTCCCCAACCTGACTGTCCAGATAGGGGCCTGAGAGCTTTACCCAAGTCCGTCCGCGCTCAATCAGTGTTTGCATGAGTTGGACTGCCGGATGACTAACCCCGGCAGGTTGAGGCAGTCTGGCCATGTGGTCGATGACGATCCGCGAGGGCAGGCGCTCGAGCATCGCTGCGTGCTCAATAAATTGATCAGCTGTCCAATGCAGTTGTAAGTGCCAGCCATAGGGCTCAATACGGTGCGAAAGTTCCTCGACCATATCGAAGCTTGCCGCTGCATGTGTTGGGGTGTACAGCGAAAAACGAATGCCACGTACTCCTGCCTTATCTAGCTCCCGGATGTGCGCATCGGTTACGTCGGTGCGCAGTACAGCGACGCCACGCGCGTTCTCGACACCAAGCTGCGCGATTGCATCGACAGTGACGCGATTATCTACGCCGTAACTGCGCGGCGTAACGATGATGGCACGCGTCGTTCCTAATCTTTTTTGGAGTTGACGGTACTCGCTAACAGTTGCTTTCTCTAAGGCGTGGGCTGCGTCGACGACGGTGGGAAAGCGGGGGTCGTAGATATGCAAGTGCGAGTCGCAGGCGTGCGCAGGCACCTGCAGAGTAGGGCGCTGCGTACCGGCTGTATTCGGAATATTCATTTCTTTTTAGACTGTTGTCGCAAGCGTGTTGCCTCGGCGCGGATCAGTTCGGTGTGTTGACCAAGCGTTGGTGCTGCGAAGGGGTCGGGACCCGGAGTGCGACTAAAGCGAAGAGAGCGCTTTAGCCCACGATACTGCCCAACGACAGGATGTTCAAACGTTGTAATCATGTCTTGGCTTTGGACTTGCGGGTGATCGAACATGTCCTCAACGCTTCGCGCCGCAGAACAGGGGACCTCTTCACCAAAAATGCTTTCCCACTCAAGTGCTGTCCTGTTGCTCAGTGCGCGGTGAATGATTGGAACGATTTCCGCTTGATGCGCAGCGCGTTTGCGCACGGTGTCGTAGCGCTCGTCCGCAGACAACTCGCTCAAACCCAACTTTTGGCATAAGGCAGTCCAGAAATGGGGGGTATTCGCTGAAATATATAGATAGCCTTCTTTTGTTGGATGCAGGCCGGTGATTCCACCGGAGCGCATATCGCGCCCCACATCGCGCCCCTCGTTCTCTGCCCAGACGAGCCGAGCGGATTGCAGAGTCATCGCAGCAGACAGTAAGGAAACACTCACGAATTGTCCCTCTCCAGAGCGTTCGCGCTCAAAGAGTGCCGAGGACACAGCGCCAGCAACGAGGGCAGAGGCGTAATAGTCGACAATAGATCCGTACAAGATCTCTGGAGGGCCATCCTTTTTACCCTGCAGCGTACACATCCCAGTCATCGTCTGTAGAACTTGATCAAAGCCTGCTTTATCTTTAAGTGGGCCCGTCTCACCGTACCCGCTGACTGTGCAGTAGATCAGTCTGGGGTTAAGTGCCTTGAGTTGTTCGTAGCCGATCCCAATGCGCGGAGCCACGGTTGGTCGGAAGTTGTGTACCAACACATCAGCGCTTTCAATCAAGGTCAGCAGCGTGGCAAGATCGTCAGCTTGTTTCACGTCAAGGACTGCGGATAGCTTGCTGCGATTAACGCCCAAGAATGCTCTGCTTTCTGACTCGAGCGTTGAGGGGTACTTGCGTAAGTTATCACCCATAGGTGGTTCGATCTTGATGATCTCAGCACCTTGGTCGGCGAGCAGTGAGCAGGCATAAGGCCCAGCGATGTACGCTGACATATCCACGACACGAACGCCAGAGAGTGGCCCTGAAGCGCCGCGGCGGGCAGGCAGTTCGGACTGCGCTTGCGAGGATTGAGTTTTCATACTCCGTCTTTAATCTGCTTGGATGTTGGCGCTTTGCGCAATCGTTTTCCAACGCTCGAGTTCAGTTACCAAATGGTTTGCAAACGCATCTGAACTCATCGCGACCGGAGAGGCTCCTTCCTTCACAAAAAACGACTTCATTGCCTCGGAGGTGATGATCTGGTTAATCGCTTTATTGAGTTTATCGACGACTGGTTTTGGTGTACCTGCTGGTGCAAGAACACCCCACCAGAGATCTACAGCCGCTTTTGGATAGCCCGATTCTTTAAGCCCACGGATCTCTGGCGCGACCTCGGAGCGCTCCACGGTAGTGACACCTAGGGCGCGAATCTTTTCAGCCTTGACCTGTGATAACAAAGAAGGTGCGCTTGCGATGATCATGTCGATTTGTCCGCCAAGCAAGTCCGTCACAGCAGGACCCATGCCTTTGTAAGGCACATGCGTCATTTTGATATCGGCCGCCTCGGCGAGGAGCTCGGAGGCAAATTGGTTAATGCTGCCGACACCAGAGGTTCCATAGTTGAGTTTGCCTGGATTGGCCTTCGCGAATTTGACGAGGTCCTCCAACGTTTTGTAAGACGTGCCATTGCCCACTGTGATCAGCATCGGACCCTTGGCCAACATGGCGATGGGTGTAAAACTCTTGATCGCGTCATATTGAAGATTTTTGCGGACTGCAGCACCTGTCGTAAATGTGGAAGACAACACAACTAAGGTATAGCCGTCTGGCGCTGCTTTGGCTAACAAAACGTTTGCCAAAATGCCGCCCGCTGCAGGCTTGTTTTCTACGACAACCGATACGCCAAGAACTTCCTGTAGCTGTTTGCCAATCACCCGCGCAAAGATATCGTTTGAGCCACCTGGGGCGCTCCCCACGAGGAGTGTGATGGGCTTGGTGGGGAAGTCTGTCTGAGCGCTGGCCGTTCCCATCACTGTTACAAATAAGAGTGTGGTGAGTGCACGCATGTATTTTGCCGAAATAAACATAGATTTTTTCCTTGATGAGTGTCGGGCGTATTAAGGGATCAAGCCCATGCTTTTCGCATTGGCCACAAGCGCTTGTGCGCTCCTTAAAAAGGGTGGGTCGATCATTTTTCCATCTACAACGTAGGCGCCAACGCCATCCGCTTCAGCTTGCGTGGCAGCTTCCACTACACGCAATGCGTGTGCGATCGCTTCGTCGCTGGGCCTGAAGGCTTCGTTTGCCATTACAACTTGGCTAGGATGAATGCATGTCTTGCCGGTGTAACCGAGTCGGGCAGCGAAACCTGCTTCGTGCTTGAAGCCATCCGCATTTTTGATGTCCGCGTATGCGGCATCAAAAGCGGCGACACCCGCTTCGGCGGCCGCCATTTTCATTTCCATCATGGCGTACTGCACAGCAAAAAGCTCTTTGCGTGATACGGCGATGGGTTCGAAGAGGTCCGCAAGTCCGAGCTGAAGTCCTGCGACACGAGGATGCGCACTTGCAAGTTCGTAGGCTGTGCGCAGAGCTTTGGGTGTCTCGACGTTTAACAATACTTTGATTGGAGTCTGCCCATCTTCATTCACGCTATTTTGTCGTTCTGCTTGTTCGATCAACTTAATGGCTTGGCAGACTGCTTCAGCGCTATCTGGTTTTGGGATGTTAATCATGTCGAGGCCAGCGCGAACAACTTGAGCAATATCTTGTTCAAAAAACCGAGTGTCCATCGCGTTGACGCGAACGATCACACACTTTTTCGTTTCGCATGCCGCAGGGGAAGCCATCCATTCCGCGAGGGTCAGACGCGCGCTCTCCTTCTTGGATTCCGCAACTGCATCTTCGAGGTCAAAGGATAGGGCGTCGGCGGAACTTGCAAGTGCTTTGTCAAAAAGCTCTGGTCGTGAACCGGGTACAAAAAGTTTGCTTCGCATAGAGGGGGCTCGTTATTTGCTTCGCCGCAGCGGCGTTTGTCTAACTATAGTGGATCAGAAAATCCGCATTAATCTTGCTGCGGTGCAGCAAGGTAGGTGGCTGATAAGGAAATATGATTTTCAGGTCCGCCAGGCTGTAGTATTCCAACATCAAACTGAACCGTTGAAATAACCAATCGGAGATCCGATGAACTTGAATAAACTTATGCAAGCAGGCTTGGTCGTTGCATCCTTTGGCGTTGCATCATTCGCTCATGCGCAGGCGACGGCTCCCGCAGCTTACCCATCTAAGCCGATTCGTCTGTTGGTTGGCTTTGCCCCTGGCGGCGGCACGGATTCAGCGGCACGTACGATTGCCGTCAAGCTCTCGGAGTTGGTTGGCCAGACGGTAGTGGTGGACAATCGTCCCGGAGCGGGTGGGAATATTGCAGCGGACGCAGTGGCGAACGCCGCACCTGACGGCTACACGATAGGCTTGGCTAACATCGGCTCGCTTGCAGTCAATCCACACATGCCTGACGGCACGCCATACAAGACACTGAAAGACTTTGCCATGATCACCAATGGCGTCACATTTGGGAATATTTTGGTGGTACGCACCGATTCCAGCATCAAAACATTGGCGGACTACATCGCTGCGGCGAAAAATAAAAACAAACCATTGTTTTATGGCTCGCCGGGATTGGGTAGCGCGGGCCACCTTGCTGGCGAACTATTGCAGGCACGCACAGGCACGTCGGCTGAGCACATCAATTACAAAGGTGGCGGCCCTGCCATGACGGCTCTGTTGGCGGGTGATATTCAAGCGATTTTCGCAAGCGCACCGACGGCGATCCCGCAAATTAAGGGTGGAAAATTAAGGGCAATCGCGGTGACGGGCGAGAAGCGCGCTCAAGCGTTGCCTGATGTCCCGACAGTCGCCGAGCTCGGGTTTCCCGGATATCAAGCAACAAACTGGTATAGCTTTATAGCGCCAGCACGCACTCCTGATGCGATCGTTAAAAAGCTTAACGAGGCTTTGGTCGCTGCATTACGTGATCCCAAAACGATTGAACGTTTAGAGACTTCGGCGATGGAGCCTGATCCCGGCACCCCTGAGCAGATGCGTGCGTTCGTAGAGAAAGAGTACGAGACGTGGGGCGATGTCGTCCGTAAATTAAATTTAAAGCGTTAAGTCACATGGCCTCTACGATTGTTGAAAAAATTCTAGCGAAACACGCTGGGCGAGAATCAGTCCGTGCGGGAGAGGTTGTTGTCGCAAATATCGATTTCGCAATGGTGACGGACACGCGCGCGGTCAACACCATCAAAATGATCGGTAAATTTGGCGACCAGCCGTTGCAGTTTGCAAAAAATACTGCACTCGTGCTTGATCATTATTCGCCTCCGCCAAACCTGGAGGCGGCGCAAATCCACACTGAAATGCGCAGCTTCGCTGCCGAGCGCGGCACCAAGCTCTATGACATTGGTGACGGCATTTGTCATCAGGTGTTGCCAGAAGGTGGGCATTTGACTTGTGGGGATCTTGTTGTTGGCACAGATACGCACTCTGTGACGTACGGTGCGTTCAATGCCTTGGGTACGGGCATTGAGGGAACCGACGTCTCAGCGGTCATGATGAGCAGCAAACTCTGGTTTCGTGTTCCTCACACGGTTCGCATTAATCTCCAGGGGCGTCTTGCTCCAGGCGTGTGGGCCAAAGACATCACGCTTGCAATGTTGGGGCGCTTCAAAGCAGAGGGTCTCAACGATATAGCGATTGAATATGTCGGGGAAGCCGTGGCGGCGATGGACATTGATGATCGGATGACGCTGTGTAACCATGCGGCTGAATTGGGTGCAATGGCGGCGATTCTGGAGGCCGATGAGAAGACGTTTGCCTGGTTGCGGGCCCATGGTGCCAAGGAGCCGTCTCCAGTTGTGGCTGATCCCGACGCCCAGTACCTAGAGAAAATCGATTTTGATGTGTCGAGCCTCGTGCCACAGCTCGCGCGTAAGCATGAAGTGGATGACATCGTTTCTGTCACAGAGGTTATCGGCCAGAAGATCCAATTCGCGCTGATTGGTACCTGTACGAACGGTCGTCTGGACGATATTCGTCAGGCTGCAGCCATTCTTCGTGGAAAAAAATTGGCTGCTGGTGTTCGCATGATCGTGACACCTGCGTCGCGTCAAATTTACTTAGCGGCCTTAAAGGAAGGGCTGATCGAGGTGTTTGCAAATGCTGGCGCTTCGTTTGAGTCGGCGGGCTGCGGCACCTGCGTAGGAATTACGAACCGCTTGGTACCGGGTGACGGTGACACGGTAATCTCAACTGCCAACAGAAACTTTAAAGGTCGCTTGAGTAACAAAAATGCGGATATCTGGTTGGGCTCGGCTGCAACGGTGGCGGCTTCTGCGTTGACCGGATACATCACTGATCCGCGGGATGTCGTCGGCGGAACTTGGAGGGCTGTAGCATGATGACGGCGCATACGTTACAGGTTGTAGGTCCAAGCTTTTTGCTAGGCGACGATGTCAATACAGACATCAATTGTTCAAACAAGTACTTACCTGGCAAGGATGTCGCTTACGTTGCGCAGCATGCCTTTGAGCAACTTTCACCCAAGCTTGCGGCTGAAGTGCAGGCCAGCGCTGGTGGCATTTTGGTTGCGGGCCATCACTTTGGAATTAATTCATCGCGCGAACAGGCGACCCATGTGTTGCATGCGATGAATATCCGGGCTGTTGTGGCGAAGTCGTTTGGTCGGCAATTTTTTCGCAATGCGATTAATAATGGGTTGCCTGTCTTTGAATGCGATACAGATCAGATCGCCAGTGGAGAGATGATCAGCATCAATTTCGGGGCTGGGGAGCTCACGGTGGCAGGACGCAAGGTGCAGCAAGCCCATCCGTTGCCACGAGAGATTCTGGCGATTTTGTCGCTGGGCGGATTGATCCCTTTCCTAAAAAAATATCCTGATTGGAAGTTTGCATGACGAATGTCACCGCCACACAAAAACGACGTGCTTTGCGTGACCTATTAAAAGGAGCGCAGGCAGTGCGTGCTCCGGGTATCTATGACGGCTATGGTGCGCGTTTAGTCGAGCAAGCAGGTTTCTCTGCCGTCTACATGACAGGTAATGGCGTATCGGCAAGTTTGCTTGGGCGCCCAGATGTGGGCTTAATTGATCTGACACTCATGACAGATCACGCTCGGCGCGTGGCGGGTTCTGTGAGCATCCCTCTGATTTGTGATGCCGACACAGGCTATGGCAATGTTGTGAATGTGCGACGTACGATTGCTGAGTTTGAAGCTGCGGGCGTGGCTGCTATACATATGGAAGACCAGATCTCACCGAAGCGCTGCGCGCAGATGCCGGGTGATCGATCTGTATTGGATTTTGATGATGCAGTGTCAAAAATCGCCGCTGCAAGCGCGGCGCGTTCTGATGCTGAATTTGTTCTGATTGCGCGTACAGACTCTGCAGGCGCGCTTGGCTTGGCCGAGGCAATCCGACGCGTGCGCGCTTTCGCACAAGAGGGTGCTGATGCAGTGTTTGTTGAGCTCAAGGCGAGTCCCTCGCTTCTGGAAGACATTGCGGCGATAAAAGCTGCAGTCAATGTCCCAGTTGTGGTCAACATGGACAGCGGTGGTGCCTTAGCCGGACTGTCGTTTGATGCGATGAAGGCTGCTGGGATAGACCTTGGTATTTATCCGGCGATGGCGCGTGGTGCCTTTGGTTTTGCGATGACTGCTGCGTTAGGTCATTTGTCGAAGGAAGGGAATATGAAAGGTTTTGCTGGGCAGATGTTTAACTCCGCCCAGTACAACGCGGCGCTTGGTATTGATGAAATCGAAGCATGGGAAAAGCGCTTCGATCGCTAGTCCCGAGCTCCTCTACTTACGACAATATCAATCGAGAAATTTAACAAAGTTCGCGACCGGTTCTCGTTCGCTGATGAGCGTGTTTTCGATTTTGCTCATGTCGGCGACACCGAGAGCGAGCCCGCACATAACAATCTCGTCTTCTGGGATCCCTACAATCTCGCGGATAGTGGGATGGAAGCGGTTGAAGGCTGCCTGAGCACAGGTGTCAAGGTTGCGGCCACGCGCAGCCACCATGAAGCTTTGGAGGAAGCAACCAAAGTCTAGCCAGGACCCGGTGTTCATTTTTCGTTCGATCGTAAAAATGATACCGACAGGTGCACCGAAAAATGTGTAGTTTTTTCCGTGCTGGGCATGCATCCCCGCTTTGTCATCGCGGCCAAGTCCCAATAATTTATACAGAGCGAGGCCGACTTTACGGCGACGATCAATGTAGGGTGACTCCCATTCCGTTGGGTAGTAGCGGTAGTCTTCTTTTAGAGCTTCGAAGCGCGCTTTGTCGTTGTAGATCTCGACGATTGCGTTAGACAAACGATCCTTGACCGCGCCCGTTAAGACATACGCTTTCCATGGCTGTGTGTTCGAGCCAGACGGTGCGCGTGCAGCGACCTCAAACATTTGCTCAATATCTTCACGCGCAATCGGAGTTGGTAAAAAAGCGCGCATTGAGTGACGAGAAGTCATTGCCTCGTCGACGATTTGTTGTTGGGTCGTTTGAATCATGTGAGTACCTTCTTTGGATCATTTTTGATGCTGTACGGGTATTTTGCCGCATTTTTTTGAAACCCATACAATCGAGACAAACAATAAAGGAGATTCTCAATGAGTGCCAGCGCGGTTGAAGCCTTTAGTGATAGTGCGCGTGATTTGTTAAGCCGAAACGGAGCGATTGCGCGGCTTCGTGTCCTAAGTGACTCGCAGGCTACCTTCGACCGTACCGCGTGGCAGGAGATTGCGAACGCGGGTTGGCTAGGCGTACTGGTGTCTGAGGATGAGGGGGGCTTGGGTTTAGGCCTGCGCGAGTTAGCCGCCATCGCAGAAGAGGTGGGGCAGGCGCTGTTACCAGAGCCTTATATCGCAGGCTCTGTTCAAGTCGCCTCCGTGCTGATGGGATGTCCCTCTGGAACATTGCGCAACCAACTTCTTGAGCGCTTAGTAGATGGTTCGTGTGTGTCGGGTTTGGCATGGCAAGAAAAGCTTGGGCAAATGCAGTCTGCGGATGGGCTGGCCACACAGCTAGTTGCAGAGGGCGATCGACTTAAGTTGTCTGGAAAAAAAGCCTTCGTTGTCCCGGGCACCGGCGCAGAGGGCTGGATCGTTCTTGCGAGTCAGCAGTCCGAACCCGTCCTAGTGTGGATTGCAGCCAATTCAGCAGGCGTTGTTTGTAGTGATGTTCCTGGTGTGGATGGTTTGCCCACTGCGACGCTGACCTTCACAGGCGTTGAAGTTCCGGGGCCTCATGTCTTAATGCGTGGCGGTGAGGTCATCCATTTAGTCGATCGTGCGAACGATCGGGCGCGTGTGATTCAAGCGGCTGAGTTGCTTGGTGTCATGCGACGGACATTAAGCCTGACCATTGATTATCTCGGTACACGTAAACAGTTTGGGCGAGCGATTGGCAGCTTTCAGGCGTTAAAGCACCGTGCTGTTGATGCCTATATACAAGTCGAGCTGTCCTCTGCCTGCGTGCAGGATGTGTTGACCCAAATTGAGCAGGGCGGTGATCTTGCTGCCTTAGCAAGTCGTGCAAAATCGCGCACGATTCATGCTGCATTACTTGTCACGCGTATGGCCATTCAGTTTCATGGTGCGATGGGCTTTACCGATGAGTGTGATGTTGGCTTGTACTTTAAGCGGGCCTTGAAATTGTCGGCTCAACTTGGAAACTTGAACGGTCACCGTCAGCGTTACCTTGAGCGATCAACACCCGAGTCTGAGGTGGTGTCAGAAGACGGGGCACAGAATTTCCCGTCCGATGCTAATTGGGATGCGATGTCTGAGACCGAGTTTCGACAAATGTTGCGAGGGTTCTATTCTAAAAACTACCCTGACTCCTTACGCAATGTACCGAGGCGTCTGCATTGGCACGAGATCAAGGATTGGTATTTAACTCTGTCGCAGCAGGGATGGGTTGCCCCGGCTTGGCCCAAGCGTTTTGGCGGGATGGGGCTCTCCCCAGAAAAAATGATTGCTTACGTCGAAGAGCAAGAGCAGTACGGTGTCGCTCGGGCTCCGGATATGGGGATCGTCATGATCGGCCCCTTATTGATCCAACGCGGAAGTCCAGCTCAACAGGAGAAATTTTTACCAAAAATCATTGCCGGTGAACACATATGGTGCCAGGGTTACTCGGAGCCTGGTGCGGGATCCGATTTGGCCTCTTTACGTACTGAAGCCGTGCGCGATGGTGATGCCTTTATCGTAAATGGTCAGAAAATCTGGACGACGTTGGCGCAGGATGCAACGCATATGTTTGCCTTGGTGCGTACAGACAAAGATGCAAAGAAGCAGTCTGGCATTAGCTTCTTGTTGATTGATTTGGCAACTCCAGGTATCACGATCCGACCAATCAAAGACATTGTCGGTTACGAAGAGTTCTGTGAGGTTTTTTTCGATAACGTGCGGGTGCCAGCTGAAAATCTTGTTGGCGAACTCAACCAGGGCTGGACGATTGCGAAGGCCTTGCTGGGTTTTGAAAGGATCTTTCTTGGTAGTCCTAAGCAGTCGCGTTATGCGATGAGCCAACTCACCGCGATGGCAGAGCACTTGGGACTCTTTGCGGATCCAGTTTTTGCGGGTCGCTACGCCGAGTTGATGTTGGATGTTGCGGATCAAGTGTCAGGTTATACGCATTATGCTGATATGGTGAAGCGAGGTGAAGCCTTGCCTCCGAGTGTGTCTCTCTTGAAAATCTGGGGCACGGACACATACCAAAGAATTTGTGCGCTCATGGTTGAGTATGCGCAGGAGCATGGTGCTTCAGGACTCAACAGCGAGCTGTCCCCGTCGGGTTTGAATGTCCCCGCTATTATGTTGAACTCAATTCCGGCCACGATCTATGGGGGCAGCACCGAGGTGCAGAAAGAAATTCTGGCTAAACACGTGCTTAAGTTGCCAGATTAAGTTTGGTTCGGTTGTGCAGTGTGCGCTATGTGCGCATCGATTGTCTTAGACAGGAGTCAGATGTTGGAAACTATTCAATACGTAGTTAAAGATGGCGTCGGTACGTTGACGCTCAATCGTCCTCAGAGGAAAAATGCAATCGACGCTGTGATGCGCGAGGAACTCAGGCAAGTGATCGCAACCATGCCTGGTCAGAGAGACTTGCGTGCATTGATTATCACCGGCGCGGGTGCAACGTTTTGTGCTGGCGGTGATATCAGTGTGATGGGCGCAGGTACGTTAAGTCCTGAAGACGGTCGACACCGCATGCGTCATGATTACCTGTCGTGGATCGAGACACTGCTGCGTCTTGAGATACCGGTGATCTCAGCTGTGGAAGGGGCTGCCTATGGCGCTGGATTTAGTTTGGCACTCACTGCCGATATCGTGTTGGCTGCTCCGAGTAGCCGGTTTTGTCTTTCATTTATGAAGTTGGGGCTGATCCCCGATTGCGCCGCTTTCTACACACTTCCGCGCGTCGTTGGCTTGCAGCGAGCCAAAGAGCTCGCGTTTTCAGCGAGGGAGTTAAGTGCGCAAGAGGCGAAGGATCTGGGGATTGTGCTCGAAGTCTTGCCAGAAGGCCGGGTATTAGAGCGCGCACAACAGATGGCAAATTGTTTTGCGCAAGCCGCTCCAGCGGCGCTTGCTATGACCAAGAGAGCTTTGAATGCATCGCTAAACAGCTCGCTCGAGGTCATGATGGATATCGAGGCGGATGGTCAGGCTGTTGCACGCACTAGCCAGTGGCACACGGATGCGGTGCAGCGCTTTTTGAACAAACAACCGTCGGCCTTTAAGTGGCCTAACACGCTGGATTGATGTATTTCTCGTCCTCCAAGGAACTCGGTCGAGTACCCCTCACTCTAGTTTGTGGTGAGGACGTTTCTGTTCGGCGTTTATTTGTAAAGCGTTTGTTGGCCCAACTCGCGCCGTATTCCTTTACGCTGTTGGCTCAGCGTCCTGAGGTCGAGGGCGCCTTTCAGGAGCACGCGGTCCGGTGGTTTGATGGTGCGATGGGGGCGGTCAATGAGGACTGCCTCTGTTGTGGCTTGCGCAGTGGGTTGGGTGATGCGTTGCGCAGTGTTTTTTTGAGCGCGTTGTCAACGCGCTCTGAGCGACTAGAGCGGGTGCTGATCGATGCTAGTGGCATCCGCAGAGAGCAATTGGAGCAGACGTTAAAGCACACGCCCTTTTTGGGGCAGCGGTTTGTGCACCAATCAACAATACGGGTTGTCGATCCGACAGAGTTTGATATGGGATGTCTTGAGGTCCGGCCAGTCGGATGTGTTGTGGTGCATCGCCCTGATGGTTTGAGTAACGAGGCGTTTGAGTCTGCCTTTGAAAATATTGAAAGAGCTGTCACGGCTGTCTCCCCAGAATTGGCCGTCGTGCGACTATTTTCTGAAACCCTTGTTGCTGATATGCGTCTGATAGTTGGGAAATAACCGCAATTTCGGTAAAAAGGCTTGAGGTTGGAGAGGGAAGTGCGCTACACTTATTCCTACTATCTTCTTCGCGCAATCTTATGCGCCGGTCTTGCACGCTATGCGTGAGGCCCTGGTTCAAACCGTAACGATTCAATTGCTCCGATCTGACCAAGACAACTAGTGTGTCGATTTAGACTTTCACATGTTGCGCGCCATTGCTGCGATGAGGTTTGTTACGCATTGATCCAGCTAGATAAATATTCAATGTACGGCCGAACGGGATCTACAAAATAAAACTGGCCGAGCGCCATAAGCGATCGACCAGTTGTATTTGGTTGCGGGGGCAGGATTTGAACCTACGACCTTCGGGTTATGAGCCCGACGAGCTGCCAGACTGCTCCACCCCGCGTCTGAAGAAAAGAAGTATAGCGTACATACCGCTTTAGAACAAGTTGCCTAGAGCGCTTAATAGGAAATGAAAGACTTATGAACGGTCAGCATGACAATAATCATGACAATAATCATGAATCAATAGAAGAAGGCGTCACACCAGAGTCCGACGCTGAGCGCCGTGCGGAGCCGAGTAGCGATGTAGAGGTAGTGCAGTCTGAAGAGTCCACGCGTACTGCCGTGGTCGCTGTTGAGTCTGAGGTTGACCCGCAAGTGCTCGCGCACGCAGAAAAGGTTGTTGAGGCTGCATTGCTCTGCGCCTCGCTGCCGATGCCTTTAAGTGAATTAACAAAGTTGTTTGATGAGCCGTCCTTTAGCGGCGCGCAGTTGACGCAAGTGCTAGAAGGTTTGCAGCAAGCCTGGCTTGATCGCGGAATGGAGTTGGTCGAACTGGCGAGTGGCTGGCGCTTTCAGAGCCGCGCGGCGATGCAGCGGCACCTTGAACGCTTAAGCCCGGAGCGCGTGCCGAAATATTCTCGTGCCGTGATGGAGACGCTTGCCATTATTGCTTGGCGCCAACCCGTCACGCGCGGCGACATCGAAGATATCCGCGGCGTAACGGTCTCATCGCAGATTATTAAGACACTCGAAGATCGTGGTTGGGTCGAAGTCATTGGCCATCGCGATGGCCCGGGCCGTCCAGGTTTACTGGGTACGACGCGCCAGTTTCTAGATGACTTAGGTTTGCGTGCCTTAGATGAGTTGCCCGCCTTGGGTGAGGCAGAGATAAGTGAAGCCTTGCAATCGCTTACGCTCGAAGGCGGCATTGCAGCCAGCAAAGCCTTGTCCGCAGGCAATGAAGAGGGCGTTGAGTCCTTGCCTCTTGCGCTGGAATCGTCAGAAGAGCCACAAGCCGATTTGCAAGCTGAGCCTCTGGCTGAGCTTGAATCGAAGCTCCAATCCGAGCCTCAGGAGCCTGTTGCGCAAGAAGGTGAGCCATCCGTCGACACGGATCCTTTGCTCGACTCTGATGAACAAGCCGCAACCGAGCAAGCAGCAACCGAACAAGAAAGTGAAATTTCTCTATCAGTGCCCCCATCCAATCTGGAGTCCAAGTGACTAATTCGAATACCGAGCACCCTGATAATCAGGCGCCAGCAATAGAGCCTGACAAGGCGGCAGCGCAGCAGGACTCACAGGAAGGCGCGGCTGCATCGCCGGCCAAGCCGCGCGGACGCAAATTACGCACGCCGTTTAGGCGCAGACGTAGTGATGCACCAGAGGTGTCTGAAAGCGCTGACGCAGCACCTGCGAGTCCGATTGCTGCACAAGATTTTTCGAACGATGCGGCACAGGATCAGGCAGACACGATCGATCTGGGCGACCCCGTCGAGGCCGAGAAAGAAGCGCAAGAAGCGTTGTCCTACTTAAGCAGTACGGATCGCAGCGAGCAGCGTCTGAATAAATATTTGAACAGCGATTTGCTGATGCCCAAGCTACATAAGCTCTTGGCAGATGCAGGAATCGGTTCGCGGCGCGAGATGGAAGAGCTCATTATTGCTGGTCGTGTGTCGGTCAATGGTGAGCCAGCACACATTGGTCAACGTGTTGGTCCTAACGACTTAGTGCGTGTAAACGGCAGGCCGATTACGCGTACCAATACAAAGAAACCACCTCGCGTCATCCTCTATCACAAGCCAGCGGGCGAAATTGTGAGTCATGACGATCCAGGGGGTCGTGCCAATGTTTTCGCACGCTTGCCCAAGATGAAGGTAGGGAAGTGGTTGTCGGTTGGGCGGCTGGACCTGAACACCGAAGGGTTGCTGATTCTGACGACTTCGGGAGATTTATCCAATCGCTTGCTGCACCCCCGTTATGGCAATGAGCGCGAGTACGCTGTGCGCGTGCTCGGAGAGCTTGGTCCACAGCAACGCCAAACTTTGTTGGATGGTGTTGCACTTGATGACGGTCCCGCGAGTTTCGGGATGATTGAGTTCCTTGGTGGCGAAGGTAGCAATCGTTGGTACCGTGTCACGCTGAATGAAGGGCGCAACCGCGAAGTGCGGCGTATGTTCGAGGCCGTGGGCCTGACAGTGAGCCGCTTGATCCGCACGCGATTTGGTGACATTGTGTTACCGACAACGCTACGTCGCGGTCGGTGGGAAGAGCTGGATTCGAAGTTGGTGAGTGCCTTGATGGTCCAGGTTGGCTTGTTGCGGGATGATGATGAGTCTGGTGACGGTCGATCGCGTGCACCCAAGCAGCCGACCTCGCACGACAGCGCGCTGCCCCCAGGATTTGGCACGATGGATCGCAATGGAAGTCATGGCGCGCGGATGGGACGACGGGGCAACGTTCAGGGTGGACGTTCCGGCAAGCCCGCACCCTTTATGCATCCAACCGAGTCAGCGCCCACAGTGCTGACGGTAACCGGCGGTTATGCCAACGGACATCCGACCGGAGGCGCTGGGCGTGGCGGTCGCTCGGGCAAGCCAGGCGGCCCGAATGCACGGCCAGGTGGTCGCCCAGGCGGTCAGGGAGGACCAGCTGGTGCGGGTGGTAAGCCCGGCGGACGTGGACGTCCTGGCGGTAGACCGGGAGGTCGACCTGCTTCGGGGCAGGCGGGCATGGCGGGTGACTCTCAGGCGACTGATGCTGGAGCGACTCGTAACCAGGGTGCCCGACCCCGACGACCAGCGGGGGCCGAGGGGGCTGGTGGAGCGGGTGGTGCACCGGCCAACAGACCGCCAAGAGGGGCGGGTGGCCCACGTGGTCCGGGCAAGCCGGCTGGACAAGGTCGTTCTGGCCCTAAAGGAAACGCAGGAAAGCCAAGATCAGGTCCGAAGGGGGATGATTGGCAGCCGAAAGGGCCCGCAGCACACGAATCCCGATTGGGCTTTACGAAGTCCTCAAGAGGTGACCGTTAGTCGCGCAAGCGGCTAAATGGTTGCCACGACAAGAAAAATTGTCGTTTTCATGCTAGAATCATGGGCTAATGCGTATTTACTTTTGTGCGCAAATGAGCTTTGAATTTGGTTTTGGATTTGGTTTGTGTGGGGTGTTGCTGCAGGCTGTGTCGTGATGTTATTGCGACCGCCGTGAAAGCCGCCAAGGCAAACCTTAACGAGTTGTAAATGGGCTGTTATTCAGCCCATTTTTTTTGAGTGTATGGCAGATCTCTTTACTCTTACGCAGCAGTCTCTCGCATCGATGGATGTCGAATTTATCGACATCGAACGTGGTGCCTTGGGATTGTTGCGCGTCACGATCGATCGCCCCGAGGGCGTGCGCATCGAAGACTGTGAACAGGTTTCAAAACACTTGTCGCGCGTGTTTGAAGTTGAAAACATCGATTACCGCCGACTCGAGGTGGGTTCACCTGGCGTGGATCGACCACTCAAAACCGAGGCGGATTACAAGCGGTTTGTTGGTGAGCGTGTTGAAGTGAAGTTGCGCGAAGCGGTAGAGAATCAAAAAGTTTTTTCGGGTTTGTTGATCGACCTTACCGGTTCGGTCAGCACAGCAGGTGCCGAGGTGCAGTCTAAGCCTTTCGGTATCGAGTTTGAGGCAAAAAAGGGTGAGTTTCGGCAAGTGGCCTTTGCGTTTACCGACGTAGAGCGCGGCAAGCTGGATCCAGTCTTGGATTTCAAGGGCAAAAAGCGATGAGTCGCGAAATTCTTCTGTTGGTTGATGCGTTGGCACGTGAAAAAAACGTGACCCGTGACGTGGTGTTTGATGCGCTTGAGGGCGCTTTGGCTTCGGCCATGAAAAAACGCTTTAAAGATGATGCGGATATCCGCGTGTCGGTGAATCGCACAACGGGCGACCATGAGGGCTTTCGGCGCTGGCTCGTCGTGCCTGATGAATTAGGTCTCCAGGAGCCCGATCAGCAAGAGATGCTGTCGGATGCCAAAGAGATCGTGTCAGATATCGAAGTAGGCGAATATATCGAAGAGGCGCTTGAGCCGATCGAGTTCGGTCGCATTGGTGCGCAGGCGGCAAAGCAAGCCATTTTGCAGCGTATTCGTGACGCCGAGCGTGAGCAGATTTTGAATGACTTCCTCGATCGCGGTGAGACCATTGTCTCCGGTTCGATTAAGCGGATGGACAAGGGCGATGTCATCGTCGAGACTGGAAAAATTGAAGCCCGTTTGCCACGCAGTGAAATGATCCCGAAAGAAAACCTTCGCGTCGGCGATCGTGTGCGAGCATGGGTATTAAAGATTGATCGTACAGCGCGTGGTCAGCAGGTCATCCTCTCGCGTAACGCTCCTGAATTTATCCAACAATTGTTTGAGAACGAAGTGCCTGAGATCGAGCAAGGTTTGCTTGAGATCAAAGGTGCGGCACGCGATCCAGGTGTACGCGCCAAGATCGCCGTCGTTGCTTATGACAAGCGCATCGATCCTATTGGCACGTGCGTGGGGATGCGTGGTTCACGCGTGACTGCTGTGCGTAATGAACTAGGCGGTGAGCAAGTCGATATCGTGTTGTGGTCGGATGATCCTGCCGAGTTTGTGATCGGAGCACTTGCGCCTGCAAACGTTGAGTCGATCGTGGTAGACGAAGACCGTCACGCAATGGATGTTGTTGTTGATGAAGAAAACCTGCCCAAGGCAATTGGCTCGAAAGGTCAAAACGTTCGCCTGGCCTCTGAGCTGACCGGCTGGCAAATCAACATCATGACGCCAGAAGAGAGTCAGAACCGCCAAGAGTTGGAACGTGCGTCCTTGCGTTCGACCTTTATGTCGCGTCTGGACGTTGATGAAGAAGTGGCTGATATTCTGATTGATGAGGGGTTTACGGGCCTCGAAGAAATCGCTTATGTACCCATGCAGGAATTGTTGGAAATCGAATCCTTTGATGAAGATACGATCAACGAGTTGCGCACACGCGCACGCAACGCATTGCTGACTGAAGCAATCGCACAAGAAGAGCGTGTTGAAACGGCCCAAGATTTGTTGACGCTTGATGGCATCACTCCTGAGTTGGTTTCTAAATTAGCAGCCGCGAACGTGAATACGCGCGACGATCTAGCTGAATTAGCCACCGACGAGTTGTCTGAAATCACAGGCTTAGATGAGACGGCTGCAAGCGAAATCATTATGGCCGCGCGTGCGCACTGGTTTGAAAACTAGTACGTCGCGCAAGTGCTTTGAAGGTCACCTGAAGTTGTAACGCTGTAAATAGGTAAGAGAGAGTCTAATGTCGAGTAACACAGTCGCCCAGTTCGCTATCGAATTGAAAATGCCTGCCAATGTACTGCTAGAGCAGTTGCGTGGGGCCGGCGTGGATCTCAAATCGGTGGACGATAACGTCACGGACGGCGATAAAGCTCGACTGCTCGAGTCTCTGCGTCGTTCCCACGGTGCGACTGAGGGTAAGAAAATTACGCTCACGCGCAGACAGACCACTGAAATCCGTCAGGCTGATGGCTCAGGTAAGTCGCGCACCATCCAGGTTGAAGTCCGCAAGAAGCGTGTTTTTGTTAAGCGCGATACACCTGAGGCAACCGATGTTGCGCCTGCGGCTCCGGTAGCCCAAGAGCCTGTCGTACCTGCCGCAGAGTCGCCTGCAGTTGAGCTTCGTGTTGCCGAGCCAGTGACTGAAGTCGCTGCCCCAGTCGTGCAGGTGCAAGAAACAGTGGCGCCTGTAGACGTTCCAGAGGCGGTCGCCCCTGTTGAAGTTGCCCCAATTGAAGTCGCTCCGGTCGAAGTGGTCGCAGTGCCTGTCAGCGTGCCTGAAGTTGTTGCCGAGCCTGTTGCTGTCGCCCCAGTTGTAGACACACCTGTGGTTGCTGAGCCTTCCGTTGCGCAAACGCCTGCCGAACCCGTTACAGAAGCGAGCAAAATCGCGTCTAAAGCTATCCGTGGTCGGGCGGTAACCCCCGCTCACCTTGAAGGCGATGCAGGTGTGCGTGACGAAGCGCGTCGTGCTTCAGAGGCCGAGGCGGCTGCGTTGCGCGACATGCTCAACAAACCGCGTAAAGTATTACGTGCAGAGCCTGATCCTGCGGCCTTGTCTGGCACCTTGCACAAGCCTGCTGGTGCTAAGCCAGGCAAAAAAGAAGGTGCAGCTGACGCACCTGGCAAAAAGACATTGAAGTCGGGCGAAATCGCCTCGACGTGGTCCGACGATGCTTCACGCAAAAAGCCTGCAGAAAAGCGCGATGCGCCTGCTGCACCTGGTCGTGAAGGTTGGCGTGCCGGTGGTAAGAGCAAGTCTGGTGGTAGAAAAGGCGGGCGCGGCGCAAACAATGCGCAGGTTGATAATCGCGAACCAGCACCAATTGAATTCATCGCACGTGAAATTCACGTGCCAGAAACAATTAGCGTTGCCGATCTTGCACACAAAATGTCGGTCAAGGCTGGCGAAGTGATTAAGCATCTGATGCAGTTGGGCCAGATGGTCACAATTAACCAAGTGCTTGATCAAGAAACGGCCATGATCGTGGTCGAAGAACTTGGTCACAAGGCAATTGCCGCCAAGTTAGATGATCCCGAGGCGTTCCTGGATGAAGAAGCGCCACACGCAGACGTTCAACTGATGCCGCGTGCACCGGTGGTGACCGTGATGGGTCACGTCGATCACGGTAAGACTTCGTTGCTAGACTACATCCGTCGCGCCAAGGTTGCGTCAGGTGAGGCGGGCGGCATTACCCAGCACATCGGCGCCTATCACGTTCAAACCGAGCGTGGCATGGTGACATTCCTAGATACTCCGGGCCACGAGGCATTTACTGCGATGCGTGCGCGTGGCGCGAAAGCTACCGATATTGTGATTCTGGTTGTGGCGGCCGACGACGGTGTCATGCCCCAAACTAAAGAAGCGATCCATCATGCCAAGGCGGCAGGTGTTCCGCTCGTGGTTGCAGTCAACAAGATTGACAAGCCCGAAGCGAATCCCGAGCGCGTGAAGCAAGAATTGGTGGTCGAAGAAGTTGTGCCCGAAGAGTATGGTGGCGATGTGCCGTTTATCCCGGTGTCTGCAAAAACTGGCCAAGGGATTGATGCACTACTAGAAAACGTACTGCTTCAGGCTGAAGTGCTAGAGCTTAAAGCTGCGATCGATGCGCCTGCAAAAGGTATTGTGATCGAAGCACGTCTGGATAAGGGGCGTGGTCCGGTAGCGACAATCCTGGTGCAAAGCGGCACCTTGCGTCGCGGCGATGTCGTGCTGGCTGGCGCAAGTTATGGTCGCGTACGAGCGATGCTTGATGAGAACGGCAAGCCGATCCAGTCCGCTGGTCCTTCGATTCCTGTCGAGATCCAAGGTTTGACCGAAGTGCCTGCGGCAGGTGACGAAGTGATGTCTCTGGCGGATGAGCGTCGCGCGCGTGAAATCGCGTTGTTCCGTCAAGGTAAGTTCCGTGACGTTAAGTTGGCACGTCAGCAAGCCGCCAAGCTTGAGTCGATGTTTGAAAACATCGCTGAGGGCTCACAGACCTTGTCCTTGATTGTGAAGACGGATGTGCAAGGTTCACAAGAGGCTTTAGTGCAATCTCTCGTGAAGCTTTCTACCGAAGAGGTGCGCGTGCAAGTGGTACATGCTGCGGTAGGCGGTATCTCTGAAAGCGACGTCAACTTGGCGATTGCTTCCGGTGCTGTGATCATCGGCTTTAACGTACGTGCAGACGCAAGCTCCAAGAAGCTGGCGGAATCGAACGGCGTGGATATTCGTTACTACAACATCATTTATGATGCGGTCGACGAAGTTAAGCTAGCCATGTCTGGCATGCTTGCGCCCGAGAAGCGTGAAGAGATTATCGGTATGGTCGATATCCGCGAGGTCTACACGATTTCGCGTATCGGTACTGTGGCTGGTTGTATGGTGACCGACGGCTTGGTTCGCCGCGACTCGCAAGTTCGCCTCTTGCGCAACAACGTCGTGCATTGGACGGGTCATATGGAGTCCTTGCGTCGCTTCAAGGATGATGTGCGCGAAGTGAAGTCTGGTTTTGATTGCGGTATCACGCTGCGCGGTAACAATGATCTACAGGTTGGTGATCAACTTGAGATCTTTGAAATTAGGGAAGTGGCGCGTACGCTGTAAGCCAAACCCATGAGCCGCCATAAGCAAAAATCCGCACCTGGTCGTAATTTGAGACTGGCTGACCAGATCCAAAAGGATTTGGCCATTATCATTCAGCGCGAAATCGATATGAGTCGCGTTGGGATGATCACCCTCTCGGGCATTGAGCTCACGACGGACTATGCGCATGCCAAGGTTTATTTCACGGTTTTAGGTGGTGAACCTGAGTTGGCTGCGGCGCTCTTGAATGAAAAGGCGGGATGGTTTCATTCCCAGCTTTATAAGTTGTTGCACATACACACAGTGCCGACCTTGCGGTTTTTTCATGACCCACAGCTTAA